>NZ_LXYF01000039.1:0-71713 GCF_002894065.1 Sphingobium sp. SA916 | reverse complement strand
GGTGGGCTGGCGCGGCATCTGCGCTGTTTTGCAACGGCTAAGTCAGAAGCTCGCTACGCTCGCGCCCACCCCTAACCCCTCCCGTTTACGGGAGGGGAATGTCTTGGATTAGCCATCTCCGGCCAATCCCATGTCTTTGGAGAGGGGAAATCGAAATGGCGCTCTGGTTCGAACAGGCTCTCCTCCCCGAAGGCTGGCGTCCTTCCGTCCGCATGATTCTGAAAGGCCGGTTCATTGACCGGATCGTTCATGGAATTCCCCCCGAACCCGGCGACGAACGCCACGGCCCCGCCTTCGCCGGCCTGCCCAATGTCCACAGCCACGCCTTCCAGCGCGCCATGGCCGGCCTCACCGAAAGAGCAGGGGAGGGTGGCGACAGCTTCTGGACCTGGCGCGAGGCGATGTACCGCTTCCTCGACCGCCTGAACCCCGAAGGCCTCCGCGCCATCGCCGCCCTGGCCTATGCCGAAATGCTCGAAAGCGGCTTCACCAGCGTCGGGGAATTCCACTATCTCCACCACGACCCCAGCGGCGCGCCCTACGCCAACCCCGCCGCCATGGCCGAAGCCATCGCGCAGGCAGCCGACGACACCGGCATCGCCCTCACCCTGCTCCCGGTCTTCTACGCCCACTCGAATTTCGGCGGCGTCCCCCCAACCGAAGGCCAACGCCGCTTCCTCCACACCCCCGACAGCTACGCCCGCCTGCTGGAAGCCCTGAAACCCCTGAACGCGACCCTGGGCGTCGCTCCTCACAGCCTGCGCGCCGTCACCCCGCAGGAACTCGCCGCCATCACTGCCCTGACACCGGACGGCCCCATCCACATCCACATCGCGGAACAGCGTGCGGAGGTCGAAGCCTGCCTCGCCTGGAGCAACCAGCGCCCGGTCGAATGGCTCATGAACCATGCGGAGGTCGATCAACGCTGGTGCCTGATCCACGCCACCCACATCGCCGACAGCGAACGGAACGCCATCGCGAAAAGCGCCGCCGGCGTCGGCCTCTGCCCCATCACCGAAGCCAATCTGGGCGACGGCCTCTTCCCCGCCCGCGCTTTCCTTGCCCAGGGCGGCCGCATCGGCATAGGCTCAGACTCAAATATCCGGATCGATGCCGCCGCCGAACTCTGCCTGCTCGAATATGGCCAGCGCCTGACCCACCAGGCCCGCAACCTTCTCACCGCCCCAGGCCAGTCAACCGGCGCCAGCCTCTACCATCATGCCCGGAAAGGCGCCCAGGCGCTCGGCCATCCCCCCGCCACCCTCACGCCGGGCGCCCGCGCCGACATCGTCACCCTCCGCCCCGGCCAGCCCACCACCGCCGCCCGCTCCGGCGACCGCCTGCTCGACAGCTGGATCTTCGCCCGCGCCCAGATCGATAGCGTCTGGTGCGCCGGCGTCAGGCGCGTTACCGCAGGCCTCCACCACGCCCGCCCCGCCATAGAGGCGCGCTACACCCAACTCCTCAAGGCCCTGCTCGATTGACCCCGCTCCACCGCCGCATCCGCCGCGACATCGAAAGCCGCATCATGTCGGGCGAATGGCGCCCCGGCCACCGCATCCCGACCGAAGCGGAATGGATGGACGCCTATGGCTGCTCCCGCATGACGGTGAACAAGGCGCTGCGCGCGCTCGTGCAGTCGGGCCTGCTCGAAAGCCGAAAGCGCGCGGGCACCTTCGTCGCCGCGCCCCGCTTCCACCGTGCCGCGCTGGAAATCCCGGACATCCGCGCCGAAGTGGAAGGGCAGGGCCTCAGCTACCGCCTCGACCTCATCCGTCGCGAGCGCCGCCGGGCAAGCGCGGAAGACAAGGCGCTGCTGCGCGTGCCAGACGGCGATCTGCTCGCTCTGGAATGCCGCCACTTCGTCCAGGATTTGCCCTATGCGACGGAAACCCGCCTCATCAACCTGCGCGCCGTTCCCGAAGCGGCCGAGGTGGATTTCAGCGCCGAACCTCCCGGCTCCTGGCTGCTCGCCCATGTTCCCTGGACGGAGGCGGAACATCGCATCACCGCCCTCAACGCCGGTCCGGAGACGGCGGACGCCCTCGACGTCCCGCAAAACGCCGCCTGCCTGGCGCTGGAACGCTGGACCTGGCGCGGCGGGGAACGCATCACCTACGCCCGCCTGCTCTACCCCGGCGAACGCTACGCCCTCGTTGCCCATTTCAACGCCTGAACCCCGCTTCCGTCATTCCAGCCCCCACGGGGGGCGGCGATCAATCTTCGCCGCGAAACGCCCAGCGCATCGTTCCCGCCAGCGCAAAGGCCCCCGCCCGGACCAGCGGCCGCGCCACGACCGGCATCGAAAAGCCATGCATCCGCCGCGCCCAACCCGGCAGCAGCGCCACCGCGGCCTGCATCATCATCGCCTGCGCCGGCATCAGCCCCAGCGAGGGCGCTGGCTGCCGCAGCACGATCCGCGCCACCTCCCGCGTCCGTTCCGTCGCTGCCAGCTCGCCGCGAAAACGCGCCATCAGCGCCACCGCCTCGGCCCGGCAGTCCGGCACCGGATCGGCCCCCAGGGCCCGCGCCACCAGCGCCGCCTCGGCAAAATAGCGGTCCTGCTCCGCCAGCGGCATGAACGGTTCGCCATAGGCCATCCACGCGTCGAGAAAGCTCGTCGCCTCGCAGACATACACCCAGGCCAGCAGCCGGGGATCGCCCGCCGCATAGGCCGTCCCGTCCGCCAGCGTCCCACGCACATGCTCATGCACCTGTCGCACCCGCGCGATCGCTTCCTCCGCCTCGGCCCGTTCGGCATAGGTGGTGACGGCAATGAACCGCGCCGTCCGCCGCAACCGCCCCAGCATGTCGTCACGGAACCGGCTGTGGTCCCAAATCCCGGCAAGGGCGGCCGGATGCAGCATCTGGAGCAGCAATGCGCCGACCCCGCCGATCATCATGCCGGTGACGTCGCCATGCACCCGCCGGATCACCGACCCCGGCGGATAAAGCGCCCGGTCCGAAGCGACGACCGGCGCCTCTCCCCGGGCGCTGTCATGGAACACGCCCCGCACCTGGCGCACCAGCAACCGCCGCACCAGATGAGAAGGCCGTTCCACCAACACCCAATCCTTCCCATGCCTTCGGCGCAGGAAGGATCTGTCCTACCCGGCCGCCATCTGGGTCATGGACGCATAGTCGGTCTTCCCGGTTCCCAGCAGCGGCAGCGCATCCAGCACGCGGATGTCCCGGGGCAGGGCCAGCTCCGCCACCCCATGCGCTTTCCCCCAGGCCTGCAACGCGGCCGCCTTCGCATCCCGCGCGGTCGTGAACAGCACCAGTTGCTCCCCCTTGCGCGCATCGGGCCGCGTCACCACCGCATGGTCCGCATCCGGCCACACGGCAGAGGCATAGCCCTCCACGGCGGGCAGCGAGACCATCTCGCCGCCGATCTTCGCAAAGCGCTTCGCACGCCCCCGGATCGTCACGAAGCCCTGATCGTCGATGGTCACGATGTCGCCGGTATCGTGCCAGCCCCCTTCCGGCGGTTGCAGCACGCCCGGCGCATCGGCCTTCATATAGCCCGCCATGATGTTCGGCCCCCGGATCGAAAGCCGCCCGCCTTCCTCGATCCCCGGCACATCGTCCAGCCGCGCCTCTATCCCCGGCAACAGCCGCCCGACCGACCCGGCGCGGAAGTGCATCGGCGTGTTGACCGCGATCACCGGCCCCGCCTCGGTCGCGCCATAGCCCTCCAGGATGCGCAGCCCGAACTTCTCGGCATAGATTTTCCGCGTCTCGTCCCGTACCCGCTCCGCGCCCGCGAAGATGTAGCGCAGCGAGTAGAAGTCATAGCCATGCGCCATCCGCGCATAGCCCGAAAGGAAGGTGTCGGTCCCGAACAGGATGGTCGCATTGGCGTCATAGGCGAGCGCCGGCACGATCCGGTAATGCAGCGGGCTGGGATAGAGCAGCGTCTTCACCCCATGGAAGATCGGCAGCAACGTCCCGCCGGTCAGGCCGAAACTATGGAATACCGGCAGGGCGTTCAGCACCACGTCGGCCGAATTGAAGTCGATCCTCGCCGCCAATTGCCGGCAGTTGGACAGAAGGTTGCGATGCGTCAGCACCACGCCCTTGGGCAGCCCCTCCGACCCGCTGGTGAACAGGATCACCGCCGCATCGTCCGGCGAAACCTTGAGCCGCCCATGCGCGCGCGCGGCAAAGCGGCTGGCGATCAACCCGCGCAGCTTCGCCCCGGTTCCAATGCCTGCCGCCACATCCTCCAGCCAGAGGAAGGCGATCCCCTCCGCCTCCAGCCCCGCGACCACATCGCCGAGCTTGCCCTGCTCGACAAAGGCCCGCGCCGTCACCACCGTCCGAATGCCGGCCGCCGTGCACGCCGCCTTCAGGTTAGCCAGCCCGGCGGTGAAGTTCAGCATCGCTGGCACCCGCCCACCCGCCTGCAAGGCAAAGAAGGCCACCGCCACCCCGGCGACATTGGGCAGCAGCACGCCGACCGCCTCGCCCTGCCGCGTCGAACGCGCCATGACCCGCCCCAGCACCAGCGACCCCGTCACCAGCCGCCCATAGCTCAGCGGTTCGCGCTTCACATCCTCGACGATGGCCGACCCGCGCCCATGCACATGGCACGCCTCCAGCAGCGCCTCGAACAATGTCCTGTCCGTGTCGGATGTCGCGAACATCATCTGGCTCATCTCGTCATAGAGCCGCCGCCCCGCGATCGCGCGCCGTGCCCGCGCCGTCATCTCGCCCTCGATGGCGAAGCGGCGTGGCGGCAGGACGGTGAGCGTGATCCTGGGAAAGCGCCGCAGCCGGACCTTGCCCCTGAGCCGCGAGAAGGGCGTGAACTGCGCGCCGTCGATCCGGACCGGAATGATCGGCGCGTCGGCCTTGTCCGCGACCATGCCGGGGCCGTCGAACACCTTCATCAAAGCGCCGGTGACGGTGATCCGCCCCTCCGGAAAGATCACCAGCGTCCGCCCCTCGCGCACCGCCTTCACCATCGCCTTGGCCGACAGCGGATTGGTGGGATCGACCGGAAAGGCGTCGAACAGCGACAGGAACGGTTTTACCCACCACGCCCTGGCAATCCGCGTATGCACCGCGAAGGTGGGCTTCCCCGGCAGGAAGGCCGCCAGCAGCAGGCCGTCCAGGAAGGACACATGGTTGACCACGACGACCGCCGGTTCGCCCACGCCGGGCATATTCCCGGCGCCCAGCACCTCCACCCGATAGCAGAGCCGCAACATCCCGCGCACGATCGCCTTGATCACCGTCTCCGGCAGCAGCCAGCAACTGATCAGCGCCACCGCCAGCGTGGCGAAGCCCATCACCCCGATCACGCCGGGCACGCTCTCGCCCCGCGCCAGCATCGCCGTCACCGCCGTGACGACCGCCACCGTGACCGCCGCGTTGACGATGTTGTTGGCCGCAATGGTGCGCGACCGTTCCTCGCGCGGGCTGTGCGTCTGGAGGATCGCGTAGAGCGGCACGATGAACATGCCGCCTGAAAAGGCGATGCCGAACAGATCGACCATGATCCGCCAGCTTCCCGGCGACCCGACGAATTCGGCTATGCCAGCGCCCGAATGCATCGGCGCATAGGAACCGGTCGACAGCCACAGGTCGATCATGAACCCGGCCAGCGCCAGCGCGGATACCGGCACGAAGCGCGCTGAAACCTGCCCGCCCAGCAGCCGGTTGACCAGCATCGACCCCAGCGCCACGCTGACCGAGAAGATCAGCAGGAAGAAGGTCGCGACCTCCTGCTTCGCCTTCAGCACCCCGCTCACCAGCGGCGCGAACTCCGCCAGCAATACCGCGCCCACGGCGAAGAACCAGCTTATCCCCAGGATCGACAGCCACACGCCGCGCCCATGCCGCGCCGCCTTCAATATATGCCAGGTGCTCCTGAAGATGTTCCGCTCGATCCGAAGGCCCGGCACCACGGTCGGCGCGGCCGGCACCGCCAGGCTGGCCAGGAAGCCAAGCGTCGCCAGCCCCACCGCCACCAGTCCCGCTTCCCAGGGCGGGATCACCCCGGCCAGCAACTGCCCGCTCAATATCGCAAGGAAGGTGCCCGCCTCGATCAGGCCGGTGCCGCCCATGATCTCGTCGGCACGCAGATGCTGCGGCAGGATGGAAAATTTGACCGGCCCGAAGATGGTCGAATGCAGCCCCATCAGGAACAGGCAGGACAGCAGAACCGGCACCGATTCCAGCCAGAATCCGGTGACGGCGAGGGCCATGATGACGATCTCCGCCGCCTTCACCGCCCGCACCAGTTTCGCCTTGTCCCAGGCGTCGGCCAATTGCCCGGCCAGCGCGGAAAAGAGGAAATAGGGCAGGATGAACAGGCCCGTGGCGATGGTCGCCAGCATCTCCGCCTTGTCGGGCTCGGCCCGATAGAGGCTGAAATTGGCGAGGAACAGCAGCGCGAACTTCAACAGATTGTCGTTGAACGCGCCCAGGAACTGCACCACGAACAAGGGCGCAAAACGGCGTTTACCCAGCAAAGACAGATCAGGTGCGGACATTTTCTTACCCCCGTCCTTCACGCATTATGCAGCAATAGTCGCGGAGTTGTTAACCGGCTCCCGCAACAGGCGATTATAGAGCCATCCGATGCCGATGAGGCTGAAGCCCAGGGCAAGGAAGGATGCGATCCGCAGCAGCCCGGTCAGCCCGGACGCATCGAACAGGAACACCTTGGCCACGGCGAACAGCATCAGCAGCAGCGAAGCGATGCGCCAGTCCCTGGCGTTTGCGGCCTGCGCCTGCCCGCGGATGCCCCAGAGCAGGAAGCCGATGGCGAGCGCCAATGCGAGCACCGAACGGAGAATATCCTCCACCTGGCCTACTCCGCGCACGGTCAGCAGCGATCCGACGAAAAGCTGCCGCAGCAGCGCCACGCCGAACAGCGCGATCAAGGCCATCCGCACGCCATCCGCCATCCGCCGTGACCAGCCATCCGCCACCTTCAGCGCCACGAAGGCAAGGGCCAGCACCACCGGCAGCAGATTGAGGAGGGGCCAACGCCCCACCGCCTGCGGAAACCAGAGCGGATTATGCAGCACCACCGAATAAACCAGCAAATGCCCCAATCCCGCCGCGATGAGGCATGTCCCGACCGCGCGCTCCACATTCTCCCCGGCTTTCCGCAACGGATGGAATCGGGCCAGCGCGATCCGGCCCCGCAACGCAACGAAACCCAGGCCCATCAGCACAGCCTCCCAAAGCGTGCGCTCCGCCAGGGCAAGGCGCGTCACCTCCGCCAGGCTCCCCAAAGCGAAAAGCTGCTTGAATGCGACATGCGCCGCCACTCCGCCAAGCACCGCCGCGACACAGCAGCCGATCCGCCGCCCGACCGCATCCACGGCGGAACCGCCCCGCCACAGGGCAAGGCCCAGCGCCATCGCCGGCAAGGCGATCCGCCGCGCCACCTCGCCTATTCCGGGCAAGTCCCGCACCAGCACGGGTTCACCCACCAGCGACAGCAAAACCCGGCCCAGCCAGATTCCCAGGGGCCAGGCCGCCCATAGCGCCACCAGCGCCAAGGCCACCCCCAGGGCGGGCGCCATTCGCCCGACGGCCAGCCGTCGCGCTCCTTCCGCCAGCATGGCCAGCCCCAGCGCGAGTCCCACCGGCACCCAGAGCGCCGGCACCGTCTGCGCCACGGCCCCATAGGCGAGCAGCACCGCCACGCCCTGCGCGACCATCCGCCCCTCGGCAAAGCGCGCCCGCCAGGCGAACAGCGCCGCCATTGCCGCTCCCGCAGCCCAACGCATCACGCCCTGCCAGCCCGGCTCATCCGCCGCCTCTCCCCACAGCCGGACGACATCGTCCGATCCGGCCAGAACCACCAGCGCGCCGAAGGCGAAGCCCCAGCCGCTCCATTCGACCCGCCGGTCCTCCGCCAGCGCCGCCAACCTCAGCAGCGCGGCTGCAACCGCAGCGATCACCATGGCCAGACTCCACTCCGGCAGCCCCAGCCCGCCGGCCACCACCAGCAGCAGCGCCGCGGCGCTCGCCAGCGTCACGAAGCGCGCATCCTCCCGCCGCGTCCCGCATCGCCAGCCCATCGCCATGGCCGCGCCCGGCAATCCGGCGGCGGCCAGCGCCAGCAGGGCGAATTCCCCGTCCAGCCCGACCCGCCAGCATTGCCCCAACGCGACGGCAAATCCACCCAGCGCCAGTCCTGCGATCTGTCCCGCCTCGATCAAAGCGCCGCGCCAGACCCGCAGCAGGGCCGCGCCGCCATAAATCGCCACCATGCCCAGCATCACCAGGGCGAAGTGGCCCATTTCCGGCTGCGGCCACACCGCCGCCAGCAGCAGCGCGACACCGGCGCCGATCGCCGCCAGCGGCCGCAAGGCCGCGTCCCGCCCCAGCCACACCAGCATGAGCGACAGCAGCCCGAACAATCCCCATTGCAGCAGGCCGAAGCCGCCCGTCGCCACCAGCGCCGCCATCTGGCCCGCCGCCGCCACGGCCGCGCCCATGCGCAGCAACGCGGCCCGCGTTCCGGAAAAGGCCAGGACCGGCAACGCCATCCCCAGCATCAGCACCAGCAACCCGACCGACAGCGACGATGCCCAATCCAGCGCGCCCATCGCCAGCATGACGACGCCCCAGCCGGCCCCGCCGACCAGCGCGCTCACCCCCAGCCACATCCAGCGCTGGGTGCGCGACAGCACGCATAGCCCACCGACCGCCAGCGCGAGATAACAGCTTAGCAGGGGCACATTGGGCTGCCCCGCCTCGACCAGGGCGGGCGCCGCCAGACCGCCGACCAGCCCCAGCAGCGCACTCGGCGCGCCAAAGCGCAGCGACAGCGCCATGGCCAGCCCGGTCACGCCCGCAAGCCCCGCAAAGGCGATGCCCGGTCCAACCAGCCCATATAGCATGTGCGCCGCCAGGATCGCGGCATAGAGCGTCGCCAGCCCTGCGCCCGCCAGCGCCTGCCGCACCCGCGCGTCGCGGACCCGATCCTCCAGCCGCAACGCCGCCTCGGCCCCGCCGATCAGCGCTCCGCCGAACAGCAGCCCCAGAACAACTCGCACCAGCGGCGCGAGCAGCCCTGCATCGATCGAATATTTGACCAGCAGCACGCCAGCCACGGCGAGCGTCACCCCGCCCGCCCAGATCGGAAGGCGGCGGCCGAACAGGTCCTCGAAGCTGAAGGAGGGGCGGGCCGGGCGCTCGACTGCCATATCGATGCCTTCCGCCTTTTCCCCGTCATCCGGGGGAAAGGGGGCATCGATCTCCCGAACCTCATCCGAAGCGGACCGCGCAGGAGAGTGAGTCCCGCCTTCGCTGGATCGACGGTCGATCACGACCGCAGGCATGGGGTGCGGGGGAGCGGTGTCCATGGCAACCCGCCGCTCCACGACGCTTGCGGGCGCCGCCGTCTTCACCCCTGCATCGTCATCTCCATCCCCGTCGGCGCGCCGGTAGCGAGCGGGGAAGGGCGCGTCTCCAATCCCCCCTTCCAGCAGCGCCAACCTGTGCTCGGCCGCCTTCAACCGCCCGCGCATGTCGAACAGCATCACTCCGAAAACCAGCAGAACCAGCGTCACAAGCATGAGTCGAACCCCTGCAAACCCAGCCAATGGAGTCTCAGCTACCCAAAAATTACACACTGTTCAATAAAATAATTCGACAGCGTTCAATTGATCTTCTATCCGCTTGTCCATGGGCAGACGATCCGACCATAGCCGCGAACAACTGGAGGCGCTCATCCTGGAGGAAGGCCATCGCCACATGGCCGAGTCCGGTTTCGCCAAATTCTCCTCGCGGGAGGTGGCGAAGCGCATCGGCTATTCGGTGGGCACGCTCTACAATGTCTTCGGCAGCTATGACCGGCTGATCGTCGCCATCAACACGCGTACCTTCGACCTCTGGGCCGCCTTTCTGGAACAGCGTCTCGCCAGCCGGCCGCAGGACAGGATCGCCGCGCTGGTGGAGGGCTATTTCCGCTTCGCATCGGAAAACACGAACATCTGGATGGCGATCTACGACCATCGCCTGCCGCCCGGCGTGCCCATGCCGGATGATTATGCCCGGCAGCGCGCCGGCCTTACGGAGGTCGTCGTGCGCGAAGTCGCGGCTGTCCTGCCGCTGGATGCGAAGGACGTGGCACCGCGCCTTGCCCGCTCGCTGGTGGCGACGGTGCATGGCCATTGCACCTTCGCGCTCAACGGCAGCTTCGCCCTTTTGGGCGAGGCGGCCCCTCTCGAAATGGCCACCGCGCGGGTCAAGGAAAGCTTGAGGGCGGCAGGGGCGAAGCTTTAACATAGGCAGCAGGCTCGGCAGGCGGGGCAAGCCGGAGGCAAAGGGGACATATCATGGCAAACTGGTTCGACAGTCTGGAACGCGACCTGCAATCGCCCCTTGCCGTGCGGCGCCTAGGCAGCGGTTGGTTTTCCGGCTTCTTCGCGCTGTTGCTCAGCATCACCGGGCTCTGTCTGGTCATGGCGCTACGCTGGCCCGACTGGTTTTCGACGCCCGAACTGGCGGCGCTGCATGCATGGGGCGGGCTGCGTCCCATGGTCCATGCGCTGCTGATCGGCGGCTATGCCCTGGCATTGCTCAGCCTGCTTTTGCGTACACGCAAAGCCATCGGCGCCACCGCGCTCATCGTCGCGCTGCTCGCCACCCTGCTGGGCGGAGCGGAAGTCCAGCCGCGGGAGACCCATGATTGGGGCGTGTTCTTCGGCGTCGATTTCTTCGCCGTCAACATGGTCGCCACCGGCCTGATGTTCGCCCCGATCGAGCGCCTCTTCCCACATAGGGCGCAGCAGCGCCTGTTCCGACAGGAATGGCGGGAGGACCTGTTCTATTATCTGATCAGCTCGATGATGGTGCAGCTCATCACCTTCCTCGCGCTGGCGCCGTCCAGCTTCATCAACGCCAACACCGCCGGCCTCGCAGGCATCCGCGCCATGATCGCTGGCCAGCCCTGGCCGCTCCAGTTCCTGGAAGTGGTGCTGCTGACCGATTTCGTCCAATATTGGTTCCATCGCGCCTTCCACCGCATCCCCTTCCTCTGGGGTTTCCATGCCGTGCACCATTCGGCCAGGTCCATGGATTGGCTCGCCGGCGCGCGCATGCATTTCTTCGAGATCATCGCCCTGCGCGGCGTGACATCGCTGCCGCTGCTCACCTTCGGCTTTTCGCCATCGGTGATGCAGGCCTATATCGGCTTCGTCTACATCTACTCCTCGCTGCTCCACGCCAATCTGCGCGGCGACTTCAACCGCCTGGGCGCGGTCGTCGCGACGCCGCGCTTCCACCACTGGCATCATGCGATAGAGGAGGTCGCGGTCGACAAGAATTTCGCGATCCACTTCCCTTTGCTGGACCGCCTGTTCGGCACCCACCATCTGCCCGACAGCGCATGGCCGACCGGCTATGGCGTGCCCGAACAGGTGCCCCAGGGCTATCGCGCGCAATTCCTCTATCCCTTCCGCCGAAAGCGCGACGCGGCCGCGTGAATCTGCTATGGTCTTCCGGCTGTCAGGGGAGTCGGACCATGGTCTACTGGATGCTCAAAGGCCGCGAATTCGCCAACTGCAATTGTGAATATGGCTGCAACTGCCAGTTCGGCGGCCTGCCCGACAAGGGGCATTGCCAGGCCGCCTTCGGCTTCGCCATCGATGAGGGGCGCCACGGCAGTACCGACCTGTCGGGCCTCAATATCGCCGCGGTCTTCCGCTGGCCCGGCCCGATCCATGAAGGGCAGGGGGAATGTGCCGCCTTCGTCGACGAACGGGCGACGGAAGCGCAGCGCAATGCCCTGCTGACGATCATGACCGGTGGCGACACCGCTCCCATGGCGACGGTCTTTGCCGTCTTCGCTTCCACCATCGCCACCATGCACGAACCCAGCTTCGTTCCTGTAGATTTTGAGGTCGACGTGGAAGGACGCAAGGGCCGCCTGCGCATCCCGGGCCATCTGGAAATGGACGGCGAACCGATCCGCAGCCCGGTGGACGGATCGGAAATCCGCGCCCAGATCCACTTGCCCGACGGCTTCGAATATGAAGTGGCGGAGGTCGGCTCCGGCGCCAGCCGCTCGATTGCGCCGATGCGGCTCGACCATGCGGCGAGCTACGGCCAGTTCGCCTATCTCCACCTCGACAGCCACGGCGTCGTCAGGGGCTGACGGTGCCGGCATTTGGCGCGGTGCTCGCCCGGCACCGCTTGATTTCGCTTGTCGCGCTCGCGGTGCTGATCCTTGTGGCCTGGGGCTGGCTGCTTTCGGGCGCGGGCATGGGCATGGCGCCGACCGCCTCCCTGTTTCCGGCCGGCTTGGCGGAAGACCCGATGCTGGCGATGATGATGCCCGGCGACATGCCATGGACAGCCGCGCAGTTCGTCGTGACGTTCGCCATGTGGTGGGTGATGATGATCGCGATGATGCTCCCCTCCGCCGCGCCGATGGTCCTCCTCTACGCTCGCGCCGCACCCGCCTCCACGCGCCCCGCGACGGAGAGCTTCACCCTGGGCTATCTGCTGGTCTGGGGCTTTTTCTCCCTGACAGCCACGCTGGCGCAGTGGCGCTTGGCCACAATGGCGATGCTGTCCCCCATGGCGATGGCGACATCCAGCCGCCCGTTGGCGGCCGCGCTCCTGATCGGGGCGGGGGCCTATCAGATCAGCCCATGGAAGGACGCCTGCCTGCGCCAGTGCCGCAATCCCGCGCAATTCCTCAGCCGCCACTATCGGCCGGGATGGACCGGCGCTTTCCGCATGGGGATGATCCACGGCGCCTGGTGCGTCGGCTGCTGCTGGATGCTGATGACGCTGTTGTTCGTGGGCGGGACCATGAACCTGGCCTGGATCGCTTTGCTGACGCTGCTGGTGGCGTTGGAGAAGCTGCTGCCTTGGGGCCGCATGGTCTCCGTGGCGGCGGGCATGGGCTGTATCCTGCTGGCATGGGCGATATTGACGGGCTGACGGTTTTCGGCCGGGGCCATGCCGGGCGCCAGCCCGATCTACGCCTCGTCCTTCTCCGCTCCCGCATGGAAGGCGATCCTCAGCGCTTCGGCCAGGCTTTTCACCTCCAGCTTCTGCATCAGGTTGGCGCGGTGGATTTCCACCGTGCGCGGGCTGATCCCCAGGTCATAGGCGATGGTCTTGTTGGGCAGCCCTTCCACCAGCCCGTCCAGCACCTCGCGCTCCCGCTCCGTCAGGATGTTGAGCCGCGCCCGCGCATCGTCCGCCCGCGCGCTCGCGCCACGGTCGGCCACGGCCACCCGCCGCGCGGCATCGACGCAGCCGAGCAACGCTGCCTTCTCGAACGGTTTTTCGATGAAGTCGCTTGCGCCTGCCTTCATCGCCGTCACCGCCATGTCGATGTCGCCATGGCCCGTCATGATCACCACGGGCAGCATGATGCCCCGCGCCCGCAGCTCGCGCTGCACCGCCAGCCCGTCCATGTCGGGCATCCGCACGTCCAGCAGCACGCAGCCCGGCTCCAGGTCGGCAGCCTCTTTCAGAAAGGGCAGGCCGCCGTCGAACAGCTTCACCGCGAAACCGCTCGTCTTCAGCATGAAGGACAATGACCGCCGGATCGCCTCGTCATCGTCCACGACATAGATGGGGAATGGCTCGCTCATGCTCTGGTCCTTCTTGTTGGCCGCATTTTGCGAGCCCGTCAGCCGTGCCGACCGACTTCAAAATGCTCTAGTCCGCTGCGTCCAGGGTGAAGTGGAAGGCCGTGCCGCCCCATTGCGACGGTCCGGCCCAGATGCGCCCGCCATGCCCCTCGACGATGGTCTGGCTGATCGACAGGCCGACGCCCATGCCGGATGGCTTGGTGGTGGTGAACGGGGTGAAGAGGGTGCGTGACATCTCCGGCGCGAGCCCCGGCCCGCTGTCCGCGACGATCACCTCGACCCTGCCGTTTTCGCCGGGGATGGCGGACAGGCGCAGGATGCGCGCCGGGCTGCCGGCCATCGCCTCCACGGCGTTCTTGGTGAGGTTGATGATGACCTGCTGCAACTGCACCCGGTTGACCAGCACCTTGTCGACGCGCGGATCGACGCTGATGTCCATGTCGAGGCCCCGGCTGTCGACGCCGATGAAGGCCAGCGCCGCCCCCTCCGCCAGCAACAGGCGCAGGGGTTCGGGCTGGCGCATCGTCTCGCCGCGCTTGATGAACTCGCGCAGGGACCGGATGATCTCCCCCGCGCGCAGCGCCTGGGCCGCGCTTTCCGCCATCGCCTCGCGCAGCAGATCGCGGTCCACCGGACCCTCGGCGTCAAGCATGTCGCGCCCCGCCTCCAGATAATTGGCGATGGCGGTCAACGGCTGGTTGAGTTCATGCGCAAGGGCCGACGCCAGCGTGCCCATCGCCGTCACGCGGCCCGCATGGGCCAGTTCCGCCTGCAGGTCCGCCACGCGCCGCTCGGCCTGCTGGCTCTCGGTCAGGTCGCGGATGAAGCCGGTGAACAGCCGCCGCCCCTCGTCCTGCACCTCGCCCACAGACAGTTCGATGGGAAAGGTCGACCCGTCCCGCCGCCGCGCGCTGGTCAGGCGGCCGATGCCGATGATCCGCTTTTCGCCCGTGGACAGATAATGGCCGATATAGCCGTCATGCCTCTCCCGGTCGGGGGAGGGCATCAGCATCGAGATATTCTCGCCCAGTACATCGCTTTCGGCATATTGGAACATGCGCTGGGCCGCGGCGCTGAAGGACACGATCTGCCCGTGCATGTCGATGACGATCAGCGCGTCCGGTACGGTCGCCAGGATCGAGCCGAGCAGCGCCTGTTCCAGGCTGTGCTCGCGCTGCGTCAAGCCTTCCGTCTCATCGTCCGCTACCGCCATGCTCCCACCATGCCGTGGCTTCAGTGCGCCAGCAAGAGCGGAACATGTATCTCGCGCAACATGGCGCGGGTGACGCCGCCGAACACCATTTCCCTGAGCCGGCTATGGCCGAAGGCGCCCATCACCACCCAGTCCGGCTTCAGCGTGCCGACCGCAGCCTTCAGTGCCGCTTCGACGGTCCGGCCATCCTGCGGCCAGCTATGGAACTGGCATTTGATGCCATGGCGGGCCAGATATTCGGGCGCGTCGGTCGCGGGGAAGGGATATTTGCCCGCTTCCTCGACCGTCACGACATGCACCTCCTCCGCCAGCTTCAGCAGCGGCACGGACAGGCGCAGCGCGGCGGAGGCTTCCTGCGAGCCCTCCCACGCCACGACGGCGCGGCCCGTCACCGGAAAGGACTTCGCCTCCTGCGGCACGGCGATCACGGGAACCCGCCCGGCCAGCGCCAGATCGGCGGCCAGATGCAGCGGGTCGGCGAATTCCCGGCGCGGCCCGGACGGCAGCGTGACGATCATGCCGTCGGTCAGCGTCGCGGCGGACAGCAGGCCATGGACGACATCGCCCTCCACATGGCGCCAGTCCCAGCTCACGTCCTCGCGGCGCAGCCGATCCTCGGTGCGCATTCGCGCCTTTTCATCGATGTCGTAAAGCTCCGCCATCATCGCGGGGGCCATGGACGCGCCGCCATACATGTCGGCCGCCACGAAATCCGGCATGGCGGTCACCTGCACGCAATGGATATGCGCGCCCGATGCGCGGGCGAGATCGCAGGCCGCCTGCAAGCGGCTTTCCGCGCCATGATCTTCATGAATGTGCAGCAGGACCGATTTCATCGTCTGTCTCCCGGCAAGCGTCTCTTCACCCTCTGGCTAGGACTGCCCCGGCGCGGTCGCCATCAGGAATAATCCTTATATCTCTTTCCGCCGCGGAATCCGATTGCAATGGTCATGAGTTGGACGACCATACGCCTTGAACTTGCCCGGACGCCGGCCTTTCCCAACGGATCGGCAGCGCGAAGCTATGTCCTGCGCCTGCCGCTCGGCAGCGGCGGCGTGATCGACGAAAGGGAATATCGCATCCATCCCGAACTGGCGACGGCGCGGCGGTTCTGGCCCAATGAGCCGGACCGGCACGGTACGCTGCTGCACACCCGGCATGGCTGGGCGCTGTCCTATGAGCCGGGGGAGGCGGATGACGAGAAAATCTACCGGCTGGACGCGCATGCCATCCATCCGGGCGCCTATCTGACCCTGACCGACCCGGACGGGGAATGCCTGCCCTTCGTGGTGAAGGGGCTCAGCCCGGCCTGATCGCAGGCGCGCCGGACCGCCGCTTTGGGTCCTGAGCCTAGGCCCGTTCCCATTGCGTCTGCGCGCGGCCATCCTCAAATGCGTCACCCAACCGCAACAGCTTCCTCCAAAAACATCCTATTTCTCCAACAGGGCCCATTCGGCCTGTCCTATTCCGTCCCTGCCGCGCTATCTCGCGTCCCTCTTTGAAACGTCCGATCAAAATCCCGCCTTCGCATACGCGCGCGCTGGCACGCGCGCGCGTACACTGTGAACTTCGACGTAAAACCGCCATTTTCGGCTCGTCATCATCTGAATGTCGATTGGCTCTAAGCCGGCTCCTTCGCCCGCTGCACGATGCTGTCGGCCAGCTTCGCATTGACCTCCGCCAGATGATCGAAATGCGCCTCATAATGCGCCATGCCCTGGCTCATGGAGCGGATCTCGGCTTCCAGCCCCTGCAACCCAGCCTCGGGGAGGAGGACCTCCAGCACGTCCCAATGGTGCCAGCCGTCCCGCATCGTCATCCGCAACATCTGGCCCCTGCGGCTCGCAATGGCGGATGTGATGCGGGACGTGGCGGCGCCCGGACTCATGATCGTCACATGGGCGACCGGTTCCAGCAGATAGGGTGACGCCGCCGCCAGGGCGTCGGCCATGGCGATGCGCCCGGCGGTGCGGAAGGCGAGTTCGGAACTGTCGACGCTGTGGAACGATCCATCCACCAGCACCGCGCAGACATCCACGACGGGAAAGCCGAGCGGCCCCCTTGCGACGGCGTCGATCACGCCCTTCTCGACCGCCGGAATATGTTGCCGGGGCACCGCGCCGCCAGTGATCCGTTCCTCGAAACGCACGCCTTCGCCCCGTTCGAGAGGACGGACTTCCAGCACGACGTCCCCGAACTGGCCATGGCCGCCGGATTGCTTCTTGTGGCGGCCACGCTGGGTCACGGCCTTGCGGATCGATTCGCGATAGGCAATCGTCGGCGCCTGAACGGACACGGCGACGCCGTAACGCCGCTTCAGCCGGTCGATTGCGACGGCGAGATGGTCCTCGCTCATGCCGTGCAGCAGGGTCTCCCGCGAACCTTCATCCTGGTCCCAGTGCAGCCCGGCATCCTCTTCGGCCAGCCGGTTGAGGGCGGTGGAAAGCCGCACCTCGTCCTTATGGTCCTTCGCCGCGATCGCCAGCGCGCAGTTCGCCGCCCTCTTCTCCACCGGCAGGCCGGGCTGCGGGGCCGTGCCGGCCATGCCGATCAGCTCGCCTGCCTGAACGGCCTCGACCTTGGCGATGCCGACGATGGAGCCGGCTTCGGCCGCCGGGATCTTCGCCGTCGCCATGCCCTGGATCGCGAACAATCCGCCGGGCCTTAATGGCCGCCCCTTGCCGTCGGCCATCTCCGCCCCGTCGGCAAGTGCGCCGCCGAAGATGCGGGCCAGCGCCAGCCGGCCGACCGTCGCCGCGTGGGAGATTTTGAAGATCTGCGCCGCTTCGCCCCTGATCGCCAGTCGCTCCGCCGTCCGGGCGGGCGCGGGCGTGTCATGGCGCAGCATCTTCAACAGCCGTCGGATGCCGAAACCGTTGGAGGCGGAACCGAACAGCACCGGGACGATCAGGCCGCTGGCGGTCTCCCGCGCCAGATCGGCAAAGACGGTTTCCAGGCTGGGCTGTTCGTCGGACAGCAATTGTTCGAGCAACAGGTCGTCATGGTCGGCCAATTGTTCCAGCATGTGGAAACGCGCCGCGCTTTCATCGTCCTTCACATGCGGGGCGAGCGCGACCTGCTGCGATTTCCTGCCCGTCTCATAATGATAGGCGCGCTCCAGCGCGAGGTCGACGAAGCCCGCGACTCGTTCCCCGGCGCGGATCGGGATCTGGCGCGCCACCAGGGCGGCGGCGCTCATCGGCGCGAGCGCCGTCAACAGGTCCTCTATGCTGCCCCGCGCCTGATCGATCTTGTTGACGAACAAGGCGTGCGGGATGCCCGCGCCCTCCAGCCTGCGCAGCACCGGCTGGGCCAGCGCGGCGCGCTCGGGATCGGGATCGATCACCACGACGGCAAGGTCGGCCATGTCGAGCGCAGATGCCCCATCCGCGGCGAAGCCCGGCGCGCCGGGCACGTCGATCAGCGCGAACCGGTCGCCCATCCATTCGAAATGCATCAGGTTGAGTTCGGTGGAACTGCCCCGTTCGCGCGCCTCCGGGCTGGCGTCGCCCGTGCTGTTTCCCGCCTGAACCGATCCCTGGCGCGGGATCGCGCCGGTTATGAACAGCATCGCTTCGGCAAGGCTGGTCTTGCCCGCCCCGGCGGGTCCGACGAGCGCGATGGCCCGGGTGTAACAGCCGCTCATCCTGGCTCTCCTCCAATCCATCCGTCTCTCTTGATGAAGCCGGTCGCTTGGAAGCAGGGATGTTCGTCCCATATCGGCCGGAACGCAAGGGCGAGATCGTCCATCCCATGCTATGGCCCCGCGCAACGATTCATTGGAGAGCGACATGCTGCCCGCCCGGACCTTCAGCATCACCATCGCCCGCGATTGGCGCGCACTTTACGAAATCATCTGGCGGCCGGAATATTTCCCGCGCTGGGCGTCGGGCCTTGCCGAATCCGGCTTGCGGCAGGAAGGCGCGCACTGGCTGGCCGATGGCCCTGAAGGGCCGATCCGCATCCGCTTCACGCCGCATAATGTCTATGGCGTGATGGATCATCATGTCGACCTGGGCAACGGCGAGGAGGTGTTTGTCCCGCTGCGCGTCGTGCAGAATGGCGAAGGGGCGGAAGTCATGCTCACGCTGTTCCGCCAACCGGACATGGACGATGACCGATTCGCCGCCGACATCCGCTGGATCAACCGCGACCTGAAGGCCTTGAAAGCGTTGATCGAAAGCTAGGGTGCACGCAGGCCCGACCCGCAAAACACCCTTCTTATACTGCTAATGACTTGCAACATCCTGCTCATTTGGCTAGCGGACGAGCAGCCTTATGGGGGAAAGAATGCATATCCGCTCGTCTGTCCTGTTCGCCACCAGCGCGCTCGCGCTGTTGAGCCAGCCTGCGCTGGCCCAGTCCGAACCTGCAGCCGAGGATGCCGGCCCGATCATCGTGACTGCGGCGCGCACGATCCTGCCCGCCAACGCCCTGCCGCTGACCATCGACGTCATCGATCAGGAAACGCTCAACCAGCAGGTCGCAATCGGCGGGTCCATCGTCGATGCGGTGTCCGCGCTGACCCCCTCCTTCTCGCCGACGCGGCAGAAGCTGTCCGGCGCGGGGGAGACGCTGCGCGGCCGCTCGCCGCTTTATGCGATCAACGGCATTCCGCAGACCGCTCCGCTGCGCGACGGAGCGAGGGATGGCTTCACCATCGATCCTTTCTTCATCGACCGGGTGGAGCTGATCTACGGCTCCAATGCGCTGCAGGGGATCGGCGGCACGGGCGGCATCGTCAACCAGGTGACCGTTGCGCCTCCCCAGGCGGATGGACTGACCGGCCGGATGTTGGTGCAGGGCAATGCCGACACCGGCTTTCGCAGCGACGGCATCGGGGGCAAGGTGGCGGGGCTGATCGGCTGGCGTTCCGGGCGGTGGGATGCGACGGTGGGCGCAGCCTATGAGAAGCGCGGCGCCTTTTACGACGGCCATGGCAATCGCGTCGGCACCGACCTGACCCAGGGCGAGACGCAGGATAGCCGGAGTTGGTCGTTGTTCGGCCGCTTCGGCTATGCGCTCAGCGACAGCGCCCGGCTGGACCTGACCATGAGCCGCTTCCAGTTGAAGGGAGAGGGCGATTATGTCGCAGCGGACGGTGACTATCGCGTCGACCGGCCGACCACCTCTGTGCGCGGCACGCCGCCGGGCGTTCCCGCCACCAACCGTACCGAAAGCGCGGCGGTGACACTGACCGACAGCGATTTGTGGGGCGGCAATTTCATCGCCCAGCTCTTCTTCAACCGCTCGCGCGACACCTATGGCGGGGAGGTGGCGCCGATCGCCAGCTTCCAGGACCCGCGCATCGCGCCCAGGGATACGCTGTTCGACCAGTCGCAGAACCGCAGCCGCAAATATGGCGGCAAGATCAGCTATGAACGCGCGATGCCGGGGTTCGAGGCGCTGACCGCCACCATCGGCTTCGACGCGCTCTATGACCTGACCGAACAGCGGCTGATCGCGACCGGTCGGACCTGGGTGCCGCCGACCGACTATCGCAGCCTCGCGCCCTTCGCCCAGTTCAATCTGGCGCTGTTCGACAAGAAGCTGCGCGTGGCGGGCGGATTGCGTCATGAGGATGTGCGCATCAGCATCGACGACTATCATACCCTCTGGACCTATGGCGGGGGCGTCGACGTCGCGGGCGGCAGGCCGACTTTCAGCGATACGCTGCTCAATGGTGGCGTGATCCTGGAACCCTGGGCCGGCATCCGCGCCTATGCCAGCTATGCCGAGGGCTATACCGTGCCCGATGTCGGCCGGATCGCCCGGGCAGTCGCCACGCCCGGCGTCGACATCGACGATTATGTGAATATCAGCCCGATCGTCTCCAACAACCGGGAGATCGGATTCGAAGTGAAGCGAGGCCCGATCGACGCCAGCGCGGCCTATTTCTGGTCGACCAGCAAGAACGGATCGCTGCTGGTGCAGAGCGGCGGAGTGTTTGAGGTCCAGCGTCAGCGGGTGGAAATACAGGGGCTGGAACTGAACCTGTCGGCCAGGACGCCTTTGCCGGGGCTGACCCTCTCGACCGGCTATGCCCATCTGATCGGTCGCACCGACGGATCGGACAATGGCATCGACAAGGTGGATCGCGATCTGGACGGCGCCAATATCTCGCCTGACCGTCTGAACCTGGCCGCCAGCTATGTGCACGGTCCGGTTTCAGCGCGCATCCAGACGCAATTCTTCCTGTCCCGGCAGTTCGAACGGACGCCGGGCGCCTATCCGCCGCTCTACCGGTTCGACGGCTATGACGTGACCGATCTGTCGCTGCGTTACCAGACCCGGTTCGGGGCATTGACGCTCGCGGCGCAGAATATCTTCGACACATTCTACATCGATTATTACAGCCAGACCGTCCGGCCCAATGACAACGCCCATTATTTCGCGGGACGCGGCCGCAATTTCACCCTCTCATGGGACTATAGGTTCTAGTGAAGCTGATCGACACCCTCCATCGCTGGACCGGCGGGCTGATCGGGCTGCTGCTCGCCCTTCTGGGCCTTAGCGGCGCGTTGCTGGTGCATAAAAATGCCTGGACCCTGGCGCCCCATGCCGGCGACCCGCGCGTGGAGGATGTCCGCCAACTGGCCGAGACGACGCAGCGCATCATGGCCGATCCGGCGGGACGGCCCCAGTCGATCAGCTATGCGTCCGATGATTTCGGGTTGCTGAAGCTGCTGTTCGACAATGGCGGCGGCGCCTATGCAGACCAGCGGGGTGCCATGGTGACGCGGTGGAGCAGCCAGTGGGAGCGGCCCGAACTCTGGCTGTTCGACTTCCACCATCATCTCTTTTCCGGCGAGACGGGCGATTGGGTGATCGGCATCGCCGCGCTTTGCGGCCTGTTCTTCGTGTTCACCGGCCTCATCCTCTGGTGGCGCACGCGGCGGACTTTCGAATGGCGCCTATGGCCGGCGCGGATGAGCCGCCCTGCGATCGTGCGGCATCACCGCGATCTGGGCGTCGTCGTCGCGCCGCTGCTGCTGCTGTCGCTGGTCACAGGGGCCGTGCTGGTGTTCCGGCCGATGGCGGCGCTGCTGTTCGGGCCGGGGGCGCCAGCGCAGATCGACAAGGCGCTCGCTCCACCGCCGCCGCGCGACGCCAAACTCGGCGAAGGGCTTGACTGGGCGGCCATGGTCATGACGGCCAAGGCGCGCTTTCCCGATGCGGAGTTGCGCAGCCTCAGCCTGCCGCGCAAGGATAATGGGTTGATCGCAATCCGCATGCGGCGGCCGCAGGAATGGCTGCCCAATGGCCGCACCACCCTCTGGTTCGCGGCGGACAGCGGCGCGCTGGTTGCGGCGCGCGATGCCGCGACGCTGCCGATGGCGGTGAAGGGCTATAATCTGCTCTACCCGCTCCACGCGGCGAAGGTCGGCGGTCTGGCGTTCAGGCTGGTCATGACCCTGTCGGGCCTGGCGATGACGCTGCTCGGCACGCTGACAGTCTGGACCTTCTGGTTCAGGCGTCCCGTAAATCCGGCGCGTGCTCGTCAAATGGCGATCAGCGCGTAGGGACGGTCGAACCGCTCCGACAGGACGAACTGCGCGCAATTATAGACCGGAACGCCGCCGGGCGTTTTCCCCTCAAAGGCGCCGCGATGAGCGTGGCCGTGGACGGCGAAGCGGACATTGTCGAACCTGTCGATCGCCTCGGCCAGCCGTGAGGAACCGAGAAAGGGGAAAATCTCCTGCGGCTCCCCCTGCACCGTGTCCACCACCGGCGCATAGTGCAGCACGGCCACGGTCCGTTCCGTCCGCAGGGATCGCAGCGCATTTTCCAGTTTGCGTGCCTCGTTGATCGATTCCTCGACGAAGCCCTTGATCGCGCTTTCCCCGAAAGCGCCAAGCTCCCCCCGGCCGAAACCGCCGACAAAGCCCTTTACCCCGGCAAAGCCGATGCCCTTTATCTCGACCGCCTGATCGTCCAGCACGGTCACGCCCGCGCCGCGCAATATCTGCGCCACGACCTCAGGCTGGCCGCATTCATGGTCGTGATTGCCCAGTACCGCGACCGTCGGAATGGTGCAGCTTCGCAGGTCTTCGGCCAGTATTTCGGCCTCCCGCGTCTTGCCGAAATTGGTGAGGTCGCCGCATAGCGCCAATATGTCCGCCTGAGCCGAAATCTCCTCGAACATGGCGCGGTAGCGATGTTCGGACGCATCGGTGACATGTAGGTCCCCGACGGCGGCGAGGACAAGGCTGTCCTTGGGCCGCGGCTCACTGGTTGCGATCATGGCTCTCCTCCAGCCCCTTGCCGACCACGTCGGCAAAGCCCCAATCGGTGATGTCGACCAGATAGTCGCGCGGCGACAGCAGCCGTCCCCGGCACACCCGCAGATTGGGGACAGGCAGTTCGGCGCGGGTCTGCAAGCGCCCCAGCAATTCCTCGAACAGCCAGAGCGGAATGCAATGGCGTTCCGTCGGATAGATGAAGCGGAAGTTCAGCAGGTGGATGAGCAGCACTTCCCAGTGCAGTTCCATCGCGTCCAGCAGGCGTTGCCAGTCGATATGTTCATGCTGCCGCAGGATGATATGCGCGACGTCCGCGCCGTCATAGCGGTAGCGGTCCTGGATGAAGACCTTCGAGAGGATGAATTCGGTCGGCGGCGTGATCCGCACCGTCGTGCCATAGACCTCCGCATGGGAGACATCGCGGAACCATTCCTCCGTCACGGGCAGGCTGGCGGAGGAGATGTTGTAGATGACGTCGAAGAAATTGCCGTCGCGCCAGACCTTGCCGATCCAGCGTTCATCCTCGAATTCGACGCGATGTCCCAGCGCCTTGAAATAAGCGAGGATGCGGGGCGCGTCGCCGGGCTTGCAGAAGACGTCCAGATCCTTGGTCGGCCGCATGATGCCGGTATGGCATCCCAGCGCATAGGTGCCCGACAGCATGAACGGGATGCCGGATTCCACCAGATGCGCAAGGCTTTCGGCGTAGAATTCGGCAGCCTCCGGCGGGGGATCGAAGGTGACGGGGTACTGGCTCATCACCCTGGGGAACGGACAAGCGGGCGCTTCCGTTCCCCTGCCGGGCAGAAGCCTATCGCATCGTCGGGATGACGAAGCTCTGGTCGATCACCGCGCCGCCATCGGGCCAGCGCTGTGTGATCTTCTTGGTGCGGGTGTAGAAGCGCACGCCGTCCATGCCATACTGGTCGAGATCGCCGAAGCCCGAACGCTTCCAGCCGCCGAAGCTGTGATAGGCGACCGGCACCGGGATCGGCACGTTGATGCCGACCATGCCGACTTCGACATCGGCGGCGAATTTGCGCGCATAGTCGCCGTTGCGGGTGAAGATGGCGACGCCATTGCCATATTGATGCTTCGACGGATAGCTGAGCGCCTCCTCGAAGCTCTGGGCGCGCAGGATCTGGAGCACCGGGCCGAAAATCTCGTCCTGATAGCTTTTCATCTGCGGCGTTACCCGGTCGATCAGCGTCGGGGCGAGATAGAAGCCCTCCTCATAGCCCTGAAGCGAGAAGCCGCGCCCGTCGACCACGATCTCCGCGCCTTCGTCGGCGGCCATCTGGATATAGCTTTCGACACGGGCCTTGTGCACGCCGGTGACGAGCGGGCCATATTGCGCGTCGGGATCGGTAGGGATGCCGGGGCGCAGCGTTTCGATGGCGTCCAGCAGCTTGGCGCGGAAGGCGTCAGCGGTCGCCTCGCCCACCGGTACGACCACCGGCAGCGCCATGCAGCGTTCGCCCGCCGAACCATAGGCCGCGCCAACGATGTCGGCCACTGCCTGATCCATGTCGGCGTCGGGCAGGATGATGCCATGATTCTTGGCGCCGCCCATCGCCTGCACGCGCTTGCCGTTCTGCGCGCCGCGGGCATAGACGTAATTGGCGATGTCGGACGATCCGACGAAGCTGACCGCCTTGATGGCGGGATGGTCGAGAATGGCGTCGACCATCTCCTTGTCGCCATGGACGACGTTCAGGATGCCGGCGGGCATGCCTGCCTCCATGGCGAGTTCAGCGAGGCGCACCGGGACGGAGGGGTCGCGTTCCGAGGGCTTGAGGATGAAGGCGTTGCCGCAGGCGATGGCCATGGCGCTCATCCAGAGGGGGATCATCGCGGGGAAGTTGAAGGGGGTGATGCCAGCGGCGATGCCCAGCGGCTGGCGCATGGAATAGACGTCGATGCCCGGACCCGCGCCCTGGGTGTATTCGCCCTTCAGCAGATGGGGGATGCCGCAGGCGAATTCGACGACTTCCAGGCCGCGCTGGATGTCGCCCCTGGCATCAGCGACGACCTTGCCATGTTCGGAGGAGAGCAGGACGGCCAGTTCGTCCATATTCTGTTCGATCAGTTCCTTGAAGCGGAACATGACGCGGGCGCGGCGCTGCGGGTTGGTGGCGGCCCATTCGGGCTGGGCGGCGAGGGCGGAATCCACCGCCTTCTGGAGATGGGCGGCGGTGGCGAGTTCGACCTGCGCCTGGACCGCGCCGGTGGCGGGGTTCAGCACGTCGGACAGGCGGGCGCCGGCGAGCGGGGCGGATTGTCCATGAATGAAATGAGTAATTGAACGCATTTTTCCGGTTTCCTCTCCTGCCGGTGGATGGCTTTGGTATAGACGGGTCAGCTTTGCAGATATACGGGTATGTGGACACATTGGTTGTGCGGATTTGCCCATGCTGAATTCCGACGAACTGCGCCTGTTCCTGGCCGTGATGCGGGAGGGCAACATGCTGGCCGCCGCGCGCCGGGTCGGGGTGGATCATAGCACGGTCGCCCGGCGCCTGACCAATATGGAGGCGACGCTGGGCGCGCGGCTGTTCGACCGCAGCCCGCGCGGGGTGACGCCCACGCCCGCCGCCTTCGCGCTGGTTTCCCATGCCGAGCGGATCGAGAGCGAGCTGCTCGCCGCGATGAGCAGCGTCGCGGGGCGCGACCGGGAGGTGGAGGGAACGGTGCGGCTCGCCACGCCGGAGGCCTTTGCCAGCCATCTGATCGCGCCGCGCGTGGCCGAGTTGCGGGAGCGCCATCCGCGCCTGACGCTGGAGCTTGCGTCCGAAAGCAAGGCGGCCAGCCTGTCGCGGCGGGAGGCGGAGATCGCCGTGATGCTGAAACCGCCACCCAAGGGACGGTTCGTGACCCGCAAGCTGGCCGATTACCGCCTGGGCCTCTATGCGTCGAAAGCCTATCTGGCGCGGGAGGGGGTGCCGACGGGGCGGGGCGACCTGAGCCGTCATGTCTTCGTTTCCTATATCGAGGAACTGGCCGGGTTCGCGGAGATGATCGCGCTGGACCAGCTGTTGCCCGGCGCGGCCATCGTCTTCCGCGCCAGTTCCAGCGCCGCGCAGCATGCGGCGGTGGCGGCGGGGATGGGGCTGGGCGTGCTGCACGTCTTCGCGGCGGCGGAGGACGAGCGGCTGGTGCAGTTGTTTCCGGAGTCGATGCCGGAGTCGATGGAGGTGTGGCGCAGCTATTGGCTGGTGATGCATGCCGATCTGCAGAGGCTGCCCAGGGTGCGGGCGGCGGCGGATTTTCTGGAGGAGGTGACGCGGGAGATGCGGGAGCGCTTATAGGGGCGCGGGCCGATCCCCGACCGCCGCCTTCGGCGGGAGATCGGGCGTTCAGGCCGCCATCTTCACGGGGATGGCGGGATCGGCCAGCTTTGTCCGGTCGACCGCGACGCCCTTCAGGATCAGGGTGCGGGCGCCCATGAAATCCCTGGGGCTGTTGATGGCGTCGACCGCGATCACCCGGCCCCCGCGCAGATAGAGGGCGGTGAACGGACCGTTTTCCGGATCGCCGCGCACGACCATGTCGTCGGCATCCCGGTTGAGGCCGGCGGATTGCAGCCTGATGTCATACTGGTCGGACCAGAAGGTCGGCAGCGCGCGATATTCGGCCGGCGCCCCCAATATGGTGTCGGCGGCGGTGGCGGCGGAATCCATCGCATGCTGCACGGATTCGAGCCGCCAGAGCCCGCCCGCATGGGGATTGGGGTGCCGCGCGCAGTCGCCTATCGCCAATATGCCTTCCGCCGAGGTCCGGCAATATCCGTCCACCAGCACGCCGCCGTCGCAGGCGATGTCCGCCTGTTCCGCGAGCGCCGTTTCCGCATCGATGCCGATGCCGACGATGGCGATGTCGACGGGGATTTCCCCGCCCGAGGCCAGGCGGATGGCAGAGACGCGATCCGCGCCGGAAAAGTCCGCAATCCGTTCGCCCAGGCGCAGGTCGACGCCCCGGCGGCGATGCTGCCGTTCGAAGAAATCGGAGAGCAGGGGGGAGGTGACGCGCTGGAGGACGCGGGGCTGCGCCTCGATGACGACGACTTCATGCCCCATTTCGCGCGCCGCCGCCGCGACCTCCAGCCCGACATAGCCCGCGCCGACGAGGCCGACGCGGCCGCCGCCGCGAAGCCCCGCCCGAATGGCGTCCACATCCGCGACGGTGCGCAGATGATGGATGCCCGGCAGGCCGGAACCGGGGCAGCGCAGGGTGCGCGCCCTGCCGCCGGTCGCCAGCACGCACCATCCGAAGCGGATCGTCCGGCCATCGTCCAGTTCGGCGCGCCGCCCGGCGGGATCGAGCGAACGGACCCTGCATCCCAGTTCGAACCGGACCCGCTGTTCGTCCCAATAGCCGCTGTCCCGCAGCAGCAGCCGGTCGATCTGCACGGCGCCGACCAGATAGGCCTTGGAGAGGGGAGGGCGGTCATAGGGCAGGCAGTCCTCTTCGCCCGCCACGGCGATGCTGCCGGCAAAGCCCTTCTGCCGCAGCGCAATGGCCAGATGCGCGCCCGCATGGCCGCCGCCGACGATGAGGACGTCCGTTTGCTCGTTCAATGCGATTCTCCTCCCCTGTGCGCGGTCGCCGGGCGACGATCCGGCGCGTTTCCGGGCCGTCGCGGGCGCGCCGCCGCCGCGCCGCGCGAACGGATTGCCGGGCGGCGAGGGGCAACGGCCTGTTTCTCATCGACATTGCGGATCGTTCGGGCCGGCGACAGCCCATGCCGATGCTTCGAAGCTGGGCCAAAATCGCCGCGGCAACTATCCCCTGAGCGCAGGCCTTGCCCTGATCGCGCGGTCTTTTCGGGCGGCAGGCTTGACCCGGCCCTGTAATAAGAGTGTCATCGCGAAAGGGACGAGGCTGTAACGACATCCAGCCATGACGGCCTGCAAATGGCGGTCGTCCGCGCTTCCGGCACGCTGCGTTCCGGATCGCGGGACCGCCATGTCCGGCGCGTCATTTTCCGGATGTCGATGCAGCCGAGGGAGGGCCGTGTCGATGATCCGTCGCCGGGGTGGGCAGCGTCCACCGGAGCGAGGCAGGCGTTTCAAGCCGGGTCGGGGACCGGGCCAGGGAGGACGAGCATGTTGACGCAAATGGCTGCGCCGAGCCGCTTCTGGAATGGCGAGGCGCTTCCGCTGGTTCAGTGGAACAGGTTCAGCAGCACCGACGCGGGCGATGTCGAGGCGCATATGAGCCGGATGTTCTGCCCCCACAGGCTGGACGTGCAGGGCGGGCGGCCGCCGATCGATTTCCGCCACAATCAGGCGCAGCTCAAGGCGCTGACCTTCAACGCGCAGGATTATGGCAATCCCTTCGGGCGGATTTCCATCGACGTGCCGCAGATGGGGCAGATCTATCTGGTGCAATTCTCGCTGACGGGCACGTCCTTCATCACCCATGACAGGGACAGTTTCAGCCTGGCGCCCGGCGAGATGTGCGTGCTGGCCCCGGATTCGCATTTCCGCCAGACGTTCGAGGCGGGCTACAAGCATTTCACCATCAAGATACCCAAGGCCGATCTGGAGCAGGTGCTGGCGAGCGAACTGGGGTTCCGGCCGGACGATCTGGTCTTTTCGACCCGGCCGGTGCCGCTGGTGGGGGCGGCGCAGGCCTTTGCCCATCTGGTCCGTACTATCTGCGACGACATCGATTACGGGCTGACGGGCTATACCCATCCCCGCGCGAGCGGCGCGGTGGAGGATACGCTGAAGCGCCTGCTGCTGGCGGCGGTGCCGCACAATCATTCCGAACTGTTCGACAGCGCGCCATCCGGGCCCGCGCCCTATTATGTGCGGCGCGTCGAGGATTTCGTGCGGGGCCATGCGTGCGAGGCGATCTCCCTGATCGACATGATCGAGATTTCCGGGGTCAGCGCGCGGTCGCTGCATGCGGGGTTCCGGCGGTTTCGCGGGGTGACGCCGATGGTTTACCTCAAAAATGTGCGGCTGGACCTGGCGCGCAAGATGCTGCTGGGCGGCGTGGAGGAGGGGCATAGCGTGACCGATGTCGCGCTGGCCTGCGGGTTCAGCCATTTGAGCAAATTCGCGCGTGACTATGCGGAGCGGTTCGGGGAGCGGCCCTCGGCTACGTTGCGGCAGTTGAAGGGGTGAGGGGCGGGCGCGTGTCAGTTCTGTTCCGGTGGGATTGAGGCGCAGCGTACTCCTGCGAAGGCACTCGAACGAGACGAGTGGCTCGTGAGAGTCCAGTTCCAGCGGCGGGACTGGGTTCCTGCCTTCGCAGGAACAGGGTGGAGGTTTGACTTAAGCGCTGCACCGACCATCAGGGCGCGATATGCACCGCGCCGTCGATGATCTCTACCGCATAGGTTTTGAGCGCGATGGAGCAGGGGGCCGCGCAGGCCGCGCCGGTCTTGATGTCGAAGCTGCCGAGGTGGAAGGGGCAGACGATCTTGCCATCCTCTACCTCGCCTTCCGCCAGCGAGGCTTCGCCATGGGTGCAGAGGTCGTCGGTGGCGAACACCTCCCCGTCCAGCAGATAGACGGCGATGCCGTGGCCGCCGTCCAGTTCGACGCGGTGCACTTCGTCTTCGCTGAGATCGTCGATTGCGCAGAGGCGGATCATGGGGCGAACGCTTTCTTGATCGCCCAGGGGGGCGTCGCCACGCCCTGCACGCGCAGGTCCAGCTTCACGGACGTGAATTTCCATTCTTCTTCCTCATATATTGTCAGGCTGTCGTACCAGCCGCCCAGCCAGCGATCTTCCGGGCCGGAGTCCCCGGCCATGGTGGACAGTTCCCAAAGATACCAGCGGCAGCGCGCCGAGCGGGCGTCTTCCATAAATTCGACATGGGGGGCGACCATATAGTGGATCGACCACAGCACCTGTTCGGCGGCGATGCGGGCGAGGCCCTGGGCAATGGCGGCGGCGCCGTGGAAGGTGGCGAAGCCCTCCGCCGACCAGGTGGCGTCCGCGTGGAACAGCGGTCGCATGATCGCCGGATCGTTCCTTCGGTCCGCGCCGTGGGCGTAGCGCGCCACGAGACCTTCCATCTCCTGGCGCGCTTCGATGCGGAACAGCCGTTCCTCCATGGGCAGGGGGGCCATATTCAGGCGGCCATCGGGCGCAGCCCGCGCCATGTCTCCTGCCCGCCATGGACGGCGACGAAGCGCGCCTCCTCGAACGCATAGGGGACGCCGGGGGAGCCGGAATATAGTTCGATATGCGGGGCGACCTCGGCCAGCGAGAGGGCGAGATTGTAGAGGGGGTGGTGGCTTTCCGGCAGCGCGCCCAGCGGGAAGCGGTCGACCTCCGCCAGCGCGTCCGGCAGGCGGGGCAGCATGCGGTCGTAGAAGGCGCGCAGTTCCGCCGCGTTCGACGCCTGCCGCTTGCGCTGGCGCTGGTCGGCCGTCGGCAGGTTCCAGTCGAGGCAAAGGGAGAGGTCTTCGAAGCCGGTGGGCAAAGTGGGTTGCGTCATGGTCTTTTCCCCCTCACGCATTGACATATCGGTCGACCACGGCGGCGCTGTGGCGGATGAGGATTTCGTCGTCCTGGAGATTCTGGACGAGCTTGGCGCGGGACTGCATCGCCCTTTGCGTGTCCTCCATGGTGGCGGTGTCCTCCAGCCAGGCGTTGCGCTGGAGCGTCATCGCATGTTCGATGGCCCAGCGTTCGGCGTTGGTCTTTGGCGGGCGGACATAATAGCGGCCCTCCCAGAGCGTGCGGTTATGGGCGATGGGCCAGAATTGGTGGGTGAACCAGATGCCTTCCGACACGTGGATCAGCGTGTTGGGGAAGAGGACGCTGAGTTCGAAGGCGAAATCGTCGCGCTTGTCCGGGTTGATCGCGGGGGGCAGCATGGTTTCGGCGCGCTGGGTGACGAGCGAGGCGCCGGCGATGCTATTGGCGATGCCCGCGACCGGGGTGGGTTTCGCGCCCAGCGTCAGGCAGACGGCGCAGCTGCGGTGCGGGCCCATCAGCTTCACATTTTGCAGCCCGGTGGAGAAGGTGTTGGGGAAGGAGCCGGCATGGATGGTGTCGACATGATAGGCCTCCGCAAAGGCGTCGTGCGCGACCTTCCAATTGCATTCCAGTTCGGTGTGGTAGGTGAACTGGTAGCTGAGTTCGGCAAAGGGGAAGCCCGCGAAATGCGCGGCATAGTCGCCCAGAAAATCGGTCAGGCTGTTGTCCGGATTTTCGGCCAGGTTGACGAAGATGAAGCCTTCCCAGACATCGGTATGGATCGGGGTGAGGCCGTTCCGCTGCCTGTCGAAACATGGGTAGAAGCGTTCCTCGCTCGGCACATGTTTCAGCGCGCCGTCCGCGCCATAGACCCAGCCGTGGAAACGGCAGGTGACGATGGCCGCCTTGCTGCGGCCGAAGGTTTCCGGGCCGGTTTCGGTGACGACGGTGTTGCCGCGATGGGCGCAGACATTGTGATGGGCGCGCACGACATCGTCCTTGCCGCGCATCAGGATGACCGACGTGTCGGCGGCGGCGAGGCGCTTGACCTTGTAATCGCCCCTGTCGGGGATTTCGTCGACGCGGCCGACGCAGAGCCAGACCTTCCTGAATATCTTCTCCCGTTCCCGTTCATACCAGTCCGGGTCGATATAGGGTTCGATGGAGATGGGGCCCGATCCCAGTTCGGGATGTTCGTGTAACCAGCGATGCGCGTCGTTCATCATCCTGTCCTTGCCGTTGCATCGGTTGTCGTTGCGGCTTCCGAATGCGTGAAATCGGCATGGATGATGTCGGCGCGCGCCATGCCCCGCTAGCCCGATCCGGTGCGCCTTAGCCTGGGGGCGCATCAAAGGCGCGGGGGGACGGAAGCGGTGCGGAAGGGCTTTTTCGCGGTTCCTCACTCCGTCGCGCTCAGATGATGAACTTCGCGGGATCAGGCTAGCGCGGCTGGCCGATCTGGGTTCGATTATGGCGGTACCAGAAAAACAAAATGCCAATCGAGACGGGGAGTCAAATATGGAAGATGAAAGCTGCAAACCCATATCGTCCGGCCGCGCGGCCCGGCGTCTGCAATCGGGTTCGGTGCGCGCGCTGGTCGCCGGGCTGGCGCTGGCGTCCGGAGCGCCCGTTCTGGCGCAGCAGGCGCCGGAAGACCCGGCTGCGAGCCAGAATAGCGGTATCGCGGAAATCACCGTCACCGCCCGTCGCCGCGCGGAGTCGCTTCAGGATACGCCGATCTCCATCTCGGCGGTGACTTCGGAAGGTCTGGCGCAGCGGGGGATCGATAATGTCACGCAGATCGGAGACTTCACGCCGAATGTGAAGTTCAACAGTTCGGTGCCGGTATCGGCCAGCAACGCCACGGCGGCGATCTTCATTCGCGGCATCGGGCAGAATGACTATCAGCTTTCCGCCGATCCGGGCGTGGGACTGTATCTGGATGGCGTCTATATTTCGCGGGGGGTCGGCAATGTGCTCGACGTCCTCAATGTCGAGCGGATCGAGGTGCTGCGCGGGCCGCAGGGGACTTTGTTCGGCCGCAACACCATCGGGGGCGCGGTGAGCGTGGTCACGAAGAAGCCCGCCGACGATCCGGGGGCCAGCCTGGAGCTGACGACCGGCAGCTACGACCGGGTGCAGATCAAGGGCTCGATCGACGTGCCGCTGGCCGAGGGGGTCTATACCAGCCTTTCGGGCTTTTATCATATGCGCGACGGCTATGTGAAAGGCACGGTGCCGCTGGCGCCGGACCTGGGCGACACCAATACGATGGCGGGGCGTTTCGCGCTGCGGCTGGAGCCGACGAGCAAGCTTTCCATCAACATCGCCGTCGACGGCACGCGGTCGCGGGAGGAAACCGCGCCCAACGTCATGCTCGCGGTCGATGAGAACGCGCCGGCGGCGCAGGTGTGGAACGGCCTTTATTCGGGCGCGGCGGGCATCTGCACCGACCTGTCCAACCCGGCCCGGCTGTCCGACACGCGCTGTTACAACAGCCAGTGGGCGCAGGCGCCCTATCGCCATGGCGGCACGTTCCGGGCGGTGTCGAGCGTCTTCGACAATTTCGGGAAGCGCCGTTACCAGTCGGCGTCGGACCTCAATATCTGGGGCGTTTCCGGCACGGTGGAATGGCGGCTGGGCGAGAATGTGTCGGCCAAGTCCATCACCGCCTACCGCAAGGTGACGGGTTTCTGGACCCGCGATTCCGATCATAGCCCGGCCAGCATCGTCCAGACCAAGAGCGACTGGAAGCAGGATCAGTTTTCGGAAGAATTGCAACTGATCGGCGATGCGCTCGACAGTCGTTTGAACTGGGTCGTCGGCGGCTATTATTCGAAGGAAAGCGGCAATCACCAGGATCTGGTCAACATTGTCGACGCCGTCTTCATGAGCGGTGCGATCCTCGATGGACGGAGCCTTGCCGCCTTCGGTCAGGCGACGTTCGAGATCGTCCATAATCTCAGCCTGACCGGCGGCATACGCTGGACCGAGGACAAGAAGACATTCGACAATGGCAATCAATATGTCGTGGCGGCGGGCTTCCTGACGGGGCAGCCCTTCAATCCCGACGGGTCGGGGTTGCAGGACGGCGATCCGCTGATGGGCCCGCCCGGACGGACGACGATCAAGGACCGCGCCTGGACGCCGATGGCCAGCCTTTCCTATCGCTGGTCGCCCGAATTCCTGACCTACGCATCCTATTCGCAGGGGTTCAAGGGCGGCGGCTTCACCCAGCGCGTCTTCCCGCCCTTCGCCAATATTCCGTCCTTCCGGCCGGAGACCAGCACCACCTACGAAGTCGGCTTCAAGTCCGACCTGTTCGACCGGCGGCTGCGGGTGAATGGCGCGGCCTTCGTCAACGATTATGACGATCTGCAGATCACCGTGAACGATCCGCGTCTGGGTTTCGCGCCGATCATCCAGAATGCGGCGAAGGCGCGCATCAAGGGGCTGGAGCTGGAAGTGCAGGCCCGGCCGACCGAGGCGCTGAAGCTGGAGGCGGGGCTCGGCTATCTGGACGCGAAATATCGGCAGGTGGACATTCGGGCGCTCAACAGCGGCGTGACCAGGGATTCCCATTTGCAGAATGCGCCCAAATGGACGCTGAGCGCGGGGGCTTCCTACGACATCCGGGTCGACGGGGTGGGCCGGTTCACGCCGCGGGTCGACTGGTCCTACCGGTCGAAGGTCTATAATGACGCGGTGAACAGCCCGCTGCTGATCCAGAAGGGCTATCATCTGGTGAACGCCTCCATCGGCTATAGCGACGAGCCGGAAAGCTGGCTGATCACGCTGGGCGTCAAGAACCTGACCAAGCAAGTCTATCTGGGATCGGGCTTCGTGGATTCCTTCGGCGGGATCACGGAGGGGGCGTTCGGGCGGCCCCGCGAATGGTTCCTGAGCGCGCGGCGGACCTTCTGACAATCATGCGGGCGCCGGTCTTCCCGGCGTCCGCCCTGGCGGGCGAGGACGGCATGGCGGAAATATGGGAACGCAGGGTCGAGCGGCTGGAGGCGTTGCGCGACATCGATGCGCTGATCGTCGACCTTTCGCGGGCCTTCGATGCGGGGCCTTCGGCGGAGATGCTGCGGCCGCTTTTCACCGAGGATGCGGTCTTCCGGGTCGACCGATACGGGCTATTGTCGGGCGGGGACGCCATCGCTGAGGGTGTGGCGGGCAATGCGGAGCAGGGGTTCAGATGGACCCTGCATTATCTGGTTTCGCCCAAGGTGACGCTCGATCCCGCTTATGAGCGGGCGGACGTGGAATTCATGTTGTGGGAGGTTGCGACCTCAGCCAGCGGGCGGGCCTATTGGATCGGCGGGCGCTATGTCGCGGACGTGCGGAAGATGGCGGGCGGCTGGCGGTTCGGTGCGCTGGAACTGCGGGCCGATCTGATCTCCCACTATCCCGATGGGTGGCGGGACAAGCCAGAGGCTTTGGGAGATGCGTGATGTTGGAGCATGTCCTGCCAGGAAAGAGGAGGGCTTCGACAGGCTCAGCCCGAACGGGGGCGGGTCGGCACGCTGTTGCCCTGGGTCCTGTGGCGAAGAAGCGATAGAGTTTACGGGAAATATCGGAGAGTAGGATGACCACGACATGCACGGCGGAAGACTTGCGCCATATCAACCGCAGCGTCGATGATATTCGCGAAGAACTGGGCGTCGATCCGGTCTCGGTGCGGGCGATCAGCGATCCGGCCATTTACGAACTGGAGCGCGAGAAAATCTTCCGCAAGACCTGGCTGAAGGTCGCGACAAGTTGGGAACTGCCCCATGCCGGCGACTATAAGGTCAAGGAACTGCCGGTGGCGGACGCATCCGTGCTGATCGTGCGGGGCAAGGACGGGCGGATCAGGGCCTTCCACAATGTCTGCACCCATCGCGGGAACAAGGTCGTTCCGAGCAGCGGTTTCGAGACTTTCGGGCGGTCGCGCGCCAATGTCGTCACCTGCCGCTTCCATGGCTGGGTGTTTTCGACCGACGGGCCGCTGCGTTCCGTGCCGATGAAGGAGAAGTTCGGCAAGCTGGATACCGCCTGTCTTGGCCTGCGCGAAATCCATTGCGATAGCTGGGAAGGTTTCGTCTTCATCCATTTCGATGCGGAACCGGCGCAGACGTTGACCGAATATCTGGGTGACTTCGGCCGGTTGTTCGGCGGCTATCCCTATGCGGAATCGACCACCGCCTTCCGCTATTCGACGGTGCTGAACTGCAACTGGAAGGTCGCCCATTACGCCTTCAGCGAAGGCTATCATGTGCCGACCATCCATGCCGGGTCGCTGCCGGGCTTCAAGGGGGTGGAGCATGGCGATTTCAAGCTGATGGGGCCGCATGCCTCCTCCACCATCTATGGGGCGGGGATGGACACGGCGCCCTCGACGCTGGCCTTCGCGTCGATGCTGAGCACGACCGAGCGCCATCGCCCGCGGCCCGACCAGTTGCCGCTCGCGATCAACCCGGAGCGGCGGGCGGATTTCCAGTTCGAGCTGCCCAATCTCTTCCCCAATTTCATCATCCATCTGGCGTCGGGCTGCGGCTATCCGGGCATGTCCTTCTTCACGCATCAATTCTGGCCGCTCGACCATGGGCGGACGCTGTGGGAGGGGATCAACTATTTCCGGCCCGCCCAGAATGCGGCGGAACAGGTGGCGCAGCAGCATGTGAACGCGCTGCATCGGAATGCCTGGCTGGAGGATACCGCCACCATGGAGGACACTTTCGCCGGCATCATGTCCGGATCGATCGACGCGATGCAGTTGATGGATCAGGAATTCCTGATCCGCCACGCGGCGCGCACGCTCGACACCTATCTCGCGGCTTGAGGATTTTAGCATGACGGACCTGATACTCCCCGCGCCCTTTGCCGATCTGGCGCCGCTGGCCGCCCATTGGGCGCGGCCCAGCGAGAATGAGCGCAGCGAGATACGCTGGAGCGCCAGCGCCGCCGATTTCAGGGCGCTGTATGAGGCGATGATGCCGCGTCTGGACGCAATATTGCGGCTGTTGTCGGAGCATCCGGCCAGCGGCATGCCGGAGGATGTCCATAATCTCTTCCTACTGGCCTGCGCCTTTGCCGAGGCGTCGCCGCATCATGAGCTTTACGGGGGCAGCAGCGCCGTTCCCTTCAGCTTCGATGCGCGGCGCTTCGTGCGCATGGATGGCGATGCCGCGCTCTGAACGTTCCCACGGAAACTGAGCGGTCCCATAGCAACAAAGGGTAGTTCCAATGTCTGACGCGCGTTCGCATATCGAGGTTCATGACTATAGCGGCGGGATCGTCGGGCCGGGCATCGCGCCGGCCGGGACGGTTCGCGACGGCGGCACCATCCGCACCGGCACGCCGCCGGGCTGCTGGGGGCCGATGATCACGCCGAAATTCCAGGGCGGGCATGAAGTCACCCGTCCCGTGCTGGTTGAAGGGGCGGAGGTCGGGGACGCCATCGCCATCACGCTGAAGACCGTGCGGGTGACGTCGCTCGCCACCTCTTCGGGCGTGATGGAATTTGTCGAGGGGCGCTATGTGGGCGATCCCTTCGTCGCGAAGCTGTGCCCGAGCTGCGGCACGACCGCGCCGTCCAGCCATATCGAAGGCATTGGGGACGAGGCGGTGCGCTGCGACAATTGCGGGGCGGAGGTGAATGCGTTCCGCTTTTCCAACGGCTATGTCATCGTGCTTGACCGGGAAAACAATGTGGCGCTGACCGTGAGCAAGGATGTCGCGGAACGGATCGCCGGGGATGCGCGGAATATTGCGGCCATTCCGGACGGGGCGGGCCAGCATTCGATCCTGGCGCTGGCGCGGGCGGATATTGCGGGCCTGGCGAGCCGCATGCGGCCTTTCCTGGGCAATATCGGCACGGTGCCGTCCCGCGACCTGCCGGATTCGCATAATGCGGGGGATTTCGGGTCGTTCCTGATCGATGCGCCCCATGGCTACAGCTTCACGCAGGAGGAGTTGGACCGGCACAAGACGGACGGGCATATGGACACCAATTCGGTGCGGGAGGGCGCGATCCTCATCTGCCCGGTCAAGGTGCCCGGCGGCGGCGTCTATATGGGCGACATGCATGCGCAGCAGGGCAATGGCGAGATTGCCGGCCATGCCACCGACGTGTCGGGCGTGGTCGAGCTGGAAGTGAAGGTGATCAAGGGGCTGAAGCTGGACGGCCCGATCCTGTTGCAGCATCGCGACGATCTGCCCTTCCTGGCGCAGCCGATGAGCCGGGAGGAGCGCGCGGCGGTCGGGCGGCTGGCCGAGCGCCATGGGCAGAAGGTGATAGAGGACAATGCGCCGATCACCTTCATCGGTTCGGGGCCGACGCTGAACGACGCGACCAGGAACGGGCTGACCCGCGCCGCCGAAGTGACGGGATTGCCCTATGACGAGATCCTCAATCGCGCGACCATCGCCGGGTCGATCGAGATCAGCCGGTTGCCCGGCGTGGTGCGCGTCACCTTCCTCTGTCCGACGCCGATCCTAGAGCGCATGGGCGTGGCGGAGCTGGTCCGCCAGCAATATGGCGCGCAGGCGTGATCGCCATGAGCGGGGCGAAAATGCCGGGATCGGTCGTCATCGGCCGGGATGTGGTGGACCGCATGCTGCATCTGGAGACCGGCCGGACCGACGAGGCGCTGAACGCGCGGTTCGGCATCAGCTATAATAGCTGGCGCAAGATCATCGCGGGGCGGCCGGTCCGGTCGTCCATGGCCGCCCGGCTGGTGCGGCGCGTCGAGAGCATCGAGCCGGGTGTCTGATACCTTGCCGGTATGAAATCGAACCGAAACGGCATTTTCCCTTGCCGATCGGCCTTTCTATCTGTTCCGGACTGCAACGGAGAATTCATGGCGTCCTCCATCACCATCGATAGCGTCGAGGCCTTCATACTCGACGTGCCGACCATCCGGCCGCATGTGCTGTCGGTCGCGACGATGCGGTCGCAGGCGATGGTCATCGTCCGGCTGGTCTGTTCCGACGGGGTGGAGGGGATAGGCGAGGGAACGACCATCGGCGGCCTCAGCTACGGCGCGGAAAGTCCGGAGGGCATCAAGCTGGCCGTCGACACCTATTTCGCGCCGGTCCTGACCGGGGCGGACGCCACGCGCCCGGCCGCGATCATGGCCCGGCTGCGCAGGGAGATCGCCGCCAATCATTTCGCCAGGAACGCGGTGGAGACGGCGCTGCTCGACGCGCAGGGCAAGCGGCTGGGCGTGCCGGTCAGCGAATTGCTGGGCGGGCGGGTGCGCGACCGGTTGCCGGTGCTCTGGACGCTGGCCAGCGGCGATACGGCGCGCGACATAGAGGAGGCGGAGGCGATGCTGGCGTCGCGCCGCCACGACGCCTTCAAGCTCAAGATCGGAAAGCGCCCGCTGGAGGCCGATGTCGCGCATGTGGCGGCGATCAAGAAGGCGCTGGGCGACCGGGCCAGCGTGCGGGTCGACGTGAACCAGGCGTGGAGCGAGGTGACGGCCAAGCGCGGGTTGGCGATGCTGGCCGATGCGGGCGTCGACCTAGTGGAGCAGCCGATCAGGGCGAGCAGCCTTTCGGGCATGGCGCGGCTGACCGCGATGGGCCGCCTGGCAGTGATGGCGGACGAGGCGCTGTACGGGCCGGAGACGGGCTTTGCCTATGCCGCCGCCGGGGCCGCCGACGTGTTCGCGATCAAGATCGCCCAGGCCGGGGGGCTGACGGCCGCCAGGGGGCTGGCGGCCATTGCCGAAGCGGCGGGCGTGGCGCTCTATGGCGGCACCATGCTGGAGGGGGGCGTGGGGACGGTCGCATCGGCGCAGTTGTTCGCGACCTTCGCCGATCTCGCCTTCGGGACGGAGCTGTTCGGGCCGCTGCTGCTGACCGAGGAGGTGCTGGCGCAGCCGCTGGACTATTCCGACTACAGCCTTGCCGTGCCGGACGGGCCGGGCCTTGGCATCGCGCTGAACCCCGACGCGGTCGCCGCCTTCCGCCGAGACGCGCCCGCGCGCACCATCGTCCTTCTTTCCGGACAGGCGAAGGGATAGGCCGATGCTGTTTCACGTCACCATGGATGTCCATGTTCCGCACGGTTACGACCCGGTGCGCTTCGAGCAGTTGAAGGCGGCGGAAAAGGCGCGTTTCCAGCAGTTGCAGCGGGACGGGACATGGCGGCACATCTGGCGGGTGGTGGGCCGGTACAGCAATGTCAGCATCTTCGATGTGGAGGACAATGCGCAGCTCCACGACCTGCTGACCAGCCTGCCGCTCTATCCCTTCATGGAGGTGAAGGTGACGGCGCTGTGCCGCCATCCTTCGTCGCTCCATGACGACGATCGCTGATATTCAAACTTCCGGAGAGGTGAACATGACCGAAGATTTCGTGAACGGCGCAGCGGTCCAGGCCCTGCTCGACCGGGCCAGCGGCCTCGATGCCGAAGGCGGCGACAGGCGGCTGAAGGCCATCGTCCGCGAGCTGGCCGAAGCGGTGATGAGGACCATCGTCCGCCATGATGTGAGCGAAAGCGAATTCTGGGCCGCGATCCAGTATTTCCAGGAAGGCGCCGCCGAATTCGGCCTGATCGTGCCGGGCGTGGGGCTGGAGCATTTCATGGACCTGCTGATGGACGCCCGAGATGCCGAGACGGGCAGGACCGGGGGGACGCCGCGCACCATCGAAGGGCCGCTCTATGTCGCGGGCGCGCCGCTGGTGGAGGGGGACGTCAACCTGAGCGACGATCCCGACGATACCGGCACGCTGTACATGAGCGGCGTGATCAGGGGGCCCGGGGGGGAGCCTGTCGAGGGTGCGATCCTGCACGTCTGGCACGCCAATTCGCAGGGCTGGTATTCGCATTTCGACCCGACCGGCGAGCAGACGCCCTTCAACAACCGCCGCCGCATCCGGATCGGCAGCGACGGGCGCTACAGCTTCCATTCGAAGATGCCCAACGGCTATAGCGTGCCGCCCGGCGGGGCGACCGACCGGCTGATGCGAGCGCTGGGCCGCCATGGCAACCGCCCGGCCCATGTGCATTTCTTCGTCGAGGCGCCCGGCTATCGCACGCTGACGACGCAGATCAACTTCGGGGACGATCCGTTCGCGGCGGACGATTTCGCCTTCGCCACGCGGGAAGGCCTGCTGCCCGTGCCGAACCGGCAGGGCGATGCCGCCACCATCGTCTTCGATTTCGAGCTGCAGAAGGCCGGCGCTTCCACCGAGGAGGGTTTTTCGTTACGGGCCCGCGCAGCGGTTTGAGCAAGAGGCTTTTCCATGCAGAAGATTGTCGATAGTCCGAGGCGCGCGCTGGAAGGCCTGTTGTTCGACGGCATGACGATCATGTCGGGCGGATTCGGGCTTTCGGGCAATCCCGAAAGCCTGATCCCCGAGATCCGGGCATCGGGCGTGAAGGACCTCACCATCATCTCCAACAATGCGGGGGCCGACGGGTTCGGGCTGTGGATGCTGCTGGAGAGCCGCCAGGTGCGCAAGATGATCTCCTCCTATGTGGGGGAGAACAAGCTGTTCGAGAGCCAGTATCTTTCGGGAGAACTGGAGCTGGAGCTGAACCCCCAGGGCACGCTGGCCGAGCGCATCCGGGCGGGCGGCGCAGGCATCCCGGCCTTCTACACCAAGACGGGCGTGGGCACGATGGTGGCGGAGGGCAAGCCGGTCGAGACCTTCGAGGGGGAGGAATATGTGCGGGAGACCTGGCTGCGCGCCGACCTTTCCATCATCAAGGCGTGGCGCGCGGACCCCGCGGGCAACCTGATGTTCCGCAAGACGGCGCGCAACTTCAGCCCGAACATGGCGACGGCTGGCAGGGTCACGGTGGCGGAGGTGGAGGAGATCGTGCCCGAGGGCGGTTTCGACCCCGACTGCATCCATACGCCCGGCATCTATGTCGACCGCATCGTGCTGAGCACCATCAACGAGAAGCGGATCGAGAAGCTGACGACGCGTCCGCGTGAGACCGGGGGGGCGCGTGAGACCGGGGGGGCGCGTGAGACCGGCGGGGCGCGTGAAACCGGGGGCGCGCGCGAGACCGTGGGAGGGGCGGCCTGATGCCCTGGACCCGCGACGAGATGGCGGCCCGCGCCGCGAAGGAACTGCGCGACGGTTATTATGTGAACCTGGGCATCGGCATTCCGACGCTGGTGGCGAACCATGTGCCCCGGGGGGTGAACGTCACGCTGCAGAGCGAGAACGGCATGCTGGGCATCGGCCCCTTTCCCCATGAGGGGGAGGCGGACCCGGACCTGATCAACGCCGGCAAGCAGACGATCACCGCGCTGCCGACCAGCAGCTTCTTCTCCTCCGCGGACAGTTTCGCGATGATCCGGGGCGGGCATATCGACATGGCCGTGCTGGGCGCGATGGAGGTGGCGGCGAACGGCGACCTCGCCAACTGGACCATCCCCGGCAAGATGGTGAAGGGCATGGGCGGCGCGATGGACCTGGTCGCGGGCGTCAAGCGCGTGGTCGTGGTGATGGACCACAGATCGAAGGACGGCAGCCCGAAGATATTGGAGTGCTGCACCCTGCCGCTGACCGGCAGGGGCGTGGTCGACCTGATCGTCACCGATCTGGGCGTGATCGCGGTGGACCGCAGGGCAGGCGGGCTGAGGCTGGTCGAAACGGCGCCGGGCGTCACCGTGCAGGAGATCGCGGCGGGCACCGGCGCGCCGATCGACGTCGCCGGCGTGGCCGTCGCCGCATGAGCGAGGCCTTCCTCTGCGATGCGGTGCGCACCCCCATCGGCCGCTATGGCGGAAGCCTGGCGGGCGTCCGCGCCGACGATCTCGCCGCCATCCCGTTGCGCGCGCTGATCGGGCGGAGCGGCGTCGATCCCGCCGCCGTCGACGACGTGATCCTGGGCTGCGCCAACCAGGCGGGGGAGGACAACCGCAATGTCGCGCGCATGGCCGCGCTGCTCGCGGGGTTGCCCGACAGCGTCGGCGGATCGACGGTCAACCGGCTCTGCGCGTCCGGACTGGACGCCGTGGGCTCCGCCGCGCGGGCCATCCGCGCGGGCGACGCCGAACTGATGATCGCGGGCGGGGTGGAGAGCATGAGCCGCGCCCCCTTCGTCATGCCCAAGCCGGAGAGCGCCTATTCGCGCAGCAATGCGATCCATGACACCACCATCGGCTGGCGCTTCGTCAATCCCCGGATGAAGGCGCTCTACGGCGTCGATTCCATGCCTGAGACGGGCGAGAATGTGGCGGCCGATTTCGGCATATCGCGCGCCGATCAGGACGCCTTCGCCCTGCGCAGCCAGCAGGCGGCCGCCGCTGCGCAGGCATCGGGCTATTTCGCCGAGGAGATCGTGCCGGTCGCCGTCGCGGACCGCAAGGGTCGCGAAACCGCGGTCGACGCGGACGAACATCCCCGCCCGGACACGACGATGGGGATGCTGGCGGCGCTGAAGCCGGTGGTGCGGCCGGACGGCACGGTGACGGCGGGCAACGCATCGGGAGTCAATGACGGCGCGGCGGCGATGATCGTCGCCAGCGAGGCGGCGGCGAAGACCCATGGACTGACGCCCCGCGCCCGCATCCTGGGCATGGCGAGCGCCGGCGTGCCGCCGCGCGTCATGGGCATCGGGCCGGTGCCGGCCACGAGGAAGCTGATGGCGCGGCTGGGCCTGTCCATCGACCGGTTCGACGCCATCGAGCTGAACGAGGCATTCGCCAGCCAGAGCCTGGCGGTGTTGCGCGGGCTGGGCCTTGCCGACGACGACCCGCGCGTCAACGCCCATGGCGGGGCGATCGCCCTGGGCCATCCGCTGGGCATGTCGGGCGCGCGCATCGCGATGACGCTGGTGCATCGTCTGGAACGGACGGGCGGCAGGCTTGGCCTAGCGACGCTGTGCATCGGCGTCGGCCAGGGGCTGGCGCTGGCGGTGGAGCGGGTCTGATGGAGAAGCGGTTCGTCACGACCGGCGACGGATGCCGCATCGCATGGCGGATGGACGGACCGGAGGATGCGCCCGTCCTGCTGCTGTCCAATTCGCTGGGCACCGGGCTGGAGATGTGGACGCCGCAGATGGCGGCATGGACGCGGGCCTTCCGCGTGCTGCGCTACGACCAGCGCGGCCATGGCGCGTCGGATGCGCCGGCGGGCGGCTATTCCATCGACCGGCTGGGGCGGGACGCGATCGAGCTGCTCGATGCGTTGCGGATCGACGCGGTGGATTTTTGCGGCCTGTCGCTGGGCGGGATGGTCGGGCAATGGCTGGGCATAAGGGAGCCGCGCAGGCTGCGGCGGCTGGTGCTGGCCAACACGTCGAGCTTCATGGGGCCGCCCGCCGCCTGGGACGCGCGGATCGCGCTGGTGCGCGAGCGGGGCATGGCGCCGTTGGCGGAGGCTTCGGTCGAGCGCTGGTTCACCGCGGCCTTCGCCGCGCGCGGCGGGGACGCCATCGCGCCTGTCGCCGCGATGCTGCAGGCGACCGATCCGCAGGGCTATGCCGGCTGCTGCGCGGCGATCCGCGACATGGACATGCGGCGGACGGTGACGCTGATCGAGGCGCCGACGCTCGTGATCGGGGGCACGAAGGACCCGGCCACCCCGCCGCCGCACAGCGAGGCGCTGGGCCGGTCGATAGCGGGGGCGCGGCTGACGATGCTGGAGGCGGCGCATCTCGCCAATGTCGAGCAGCCCCAGGCCTTTGCAGAGGCGGTGACGGCGTTTCTTGGCTGAGCCGAAGTCCGTCCTGCCTGGACGGCGTCCTGCTTCACCGAGGGGTCGGTCCTAGGCTCAGGACCCATTGATTGGCAGAGAGCGATGTGATTCAGGCTCCGTGAGGAGACTGAGTATGAGCGACCTGTACTGGCTGACGGACGAGCAGATGACGCGTCTTTCGCCTTATTTCCCCAAGAGCCATGGCAAACCCCGGGTTGATGACCGGCGGGTGCTGAGCGGGATCATCTTCGTCAACCGCAACGGCCTGCGCTGGCGTGATGCGCCCAGGGAATACGGGCCGCATAAGACCTTGTATAACCGCTGGAAACGGTGGGGCGCGATGGGCGTGTTCACCCGCATGATGGAGGGCCTGTCTGCCCAGAAGGCTGAGCCTCAGACCGTCATGATCGATGCAACCTATCTCAAGGCTCACCGCACGGCTTCCAGCCTTGGGGTAAAAAAGGGGATCTCGGCCGTCTGATCGGACGGACCAAGGGCGGCATGAATACCAAGCTTCACGCTGTCACCGATGCCAACGGCCGCCCCTTGAGCTTCTTCATCACGGCCGGCCAGGTCAGCGATTACACCGGCGCGGCAGCCCTGCTCGATGATCTGCCCAAGGCGCAGTGGATGCTGGCTGACCGGGGCTATGACGCCGAATGGTTCAGGGACGCGCTCGAGCAAAAGGGCATCAAGCCCTGCATTCCGGGCCGGAAATCCCGCTCTTTTCCCGTCAATTACGACAAGCGCCGATACAAACGGCGCAACCGCATCGAGATCATGTTCGGCCGCCTGAAAGACTGGCGTCGCGTGGCAACCCGCTACGACCGCTGCCCAACCGTATTCTTCTCCGCCCTCGCTCTCGCAGCCACCGTGCTCTTCTGGCTCTGATCAACGAGTCCTGAGCCTAACGACGGGTCAGGCGGCGGCGGTTCTTGCCCACGGCCTTGCGATAATGGGCGGTGGAAGCGTGCATGACGGAAAGCGGCGTCGCGCCGAGCGCGCCGGTCATCGCCTTCCACTGCAGCAGGGCGGCGGCTTCGATCTTCTCCGCCACCATCTTCTGCGCCTCCAGCGCCGCTGCCGGATTGCCGGCCAACAGCCGGGGCAGGCGAAGGCCGATCACCATCGCCGCCTCCAGGCCGAGGCTCCAATAGCCCAGCGCCACGCTCATCGGGTCCACCTGCTGCATGTCGATTGTCTCCATTGCCTTCCGGCGATGACGCCCGAGTCCTTAAAGTCGATCCCTGCGATAGCGCAATGGTGCGCGCTGTCACCCTTCTTCCGCCGGGCGGCGGCCGGTTCCTGATCCATGTAAGGCGGTTTTCGAGGAACCCGCCTCCGATCCCATGGGTTTTCCGGGCAAGCTTCGATGCGCGGGCATTGCGGCATCACAGGACGGGAGAGTGAAGCAATCGTGGCGACATCGTTCGAAGACAGGGTGGCGCGGGGCGCATGGGGCGCCGCCGAGGGCCGCGGTCCGGAATATCTGGCTCTCGCCTTTCGGGAGTTCTTCAGGAATCCGATGGCGGTCGGCTCCGCCTTTCCCGCTTCGCGCTATCTGGTCGAGCGCATGCTGTCCCCCATCGACTGGGGCCGGATGGATTGCGTGGTCGAATATGGGCCGGGCACGGGCATTTTCACCCGCGCCCTGCTGGACCGGCTGCCGGGCCATGCGCGGTTGCTGGCCATCGACACCAGCGCGGGCTTCATCGATCATCTGCGCGAGGCGACGCCCGACAGGCGGCTGATCGCCGTTACCGGTTCCGCCGATGCCGTGCGCGCCATCATGGCCGATCATGGGCTGGACGAGGCGGATTGCATCCTGTCGGGCCTGCCCTTCTCCACTCTGGCGCCGGACCGGGCGGAGCGGCTGATGGAGGCGAGCGCGCGGGCGCTGGCGCCGGATGGACGGTTCCTCGCCTATCAGATGCGGAAGGCCGTGCAGCCCCTGCTGGAGCGGCGGTTCGAGACGGTCCAGACGGGTTTCGAATGGCGCAATGTGCCGCCATGCCATCTTTACTGGGCGGCGCGTCCGTTCAGGGGATAATGGGCGGGACACCCGCCTGCGGGAGAGGGGGAATTCCGGCCCCCTCCCCATTTCGTCCTTTTGCGGCGGGGACTTCAGTTGCCGGTGGGGGCCAGGTCGGCGATCAGGTCCAGCACCTGGCGCGCATGGTCCTTCCGGCAGATGAGCAGGTCCGGCAGATAGACGTCCTCCCGGTTGTAGACGAGCGGCGATCCGTCGAGGCGGCTGCAATGGAGGCCATGGGCGAGGGCGACGGCGACCGGGGCGCAGCTGTCCCATTCATATTGGCCGCCCGAATGGAGATAGATGTCGGCCTGTCCCAGGATCACCGCCATCGCCTTTGCGCCCGCGCTGCCCATGGGGACGAGTTCGGCGTCCAGCCTTTCCGCGACGGCGACCGCTTCGGCGGCGGGGCGGGTGCGGCTGATCACCATGCGCAGCTTTTCCGGTGCGGGCGGAATGGGGCGGGGCTGGTCGGTGCGCAGCACGATGCCGCCGTCGAGGCCGGGCAGCGCCACCGCGCCCACCGTCGCCGCGCCGTCCACCGACAGGCCGACATGCACCGCCCAGTCGGCGCGTTCCTCCCCATATTCGCGCGTGCCGTCGACCGGATCGACGATCCAGACGCGCGACTTGCCGAGGCGGGAGCCGTCGCACTTCATCTCCTCCGACAGCAGGCCATCCTCCGGGCGCTGTTCGCGCAGGGCATGGACCAGGAACTGGTTGGCGGTCTGGTCGCCCGCCTTGCCCAGCGCCCCGGCGCTGAACAGGCCGCTGTCGCGCACCGTGAGCAGCAGGCGCCCCGCAATGTCGGCCAGATGGGCGGCGAGATCGGCGTCGGTCATGCTCATGGGATCAGCCTCGCGATGATGGCTTCGGCCGCTTCTTCGGCGGTCATGGCGGTGGTGTCGATCCGGATTTCCGGATTTTCGGGCGCTTCATAGGGGCTGTCGATGCCAGTGAAATTCTTGAGCTCGCCGGACCGCGCCTTGCGGTAGAGGCCCTTGACGTCGCGCGCCTCCGCATCGGCGAGGGGGGTGTCGATATGCACTTCGATGAACTCGCCCGGCTTCATCATCTGGCGCACCATCTCGCGTTCAGCGCGGAAGGGCGAGATGAAGGCGGTGATGACGATCAGGCCGGCGTCGGTCATGAGCTTCGCCACCTCGCCCACGCGGCGGATATTCTCCACCCGGTCGGCGTCGGTGAAGCCCAGATCCTTGTTCAGCCCATGGCGGACATTGTCGCCGTCGAGCAGGAAGGTGTGGCGGTTCATCCGCGCCAGCTTCTTTTCGACAAGGTTGGCGATGGTCGACTTGCCCGCCCCCGAAAGCCCGGTGAACCACAGCACGGCGGGCTTCTGGTTTTTGAGGCCCGCGTGGAATTCGCGGGTGACGTCGGTCGCCTGCCAATGGACGTTCTGCGCGCGGCGAAGCGAGAAGTGCAGCATGCCTGCCGCCACGGTGGCGTTGGTGATCTTGTCGATCAGGATGAAGCCGCCCAAGGTCCGGTTCGTCTCATAGGGTTCGAACACGATCTGGCGGTCGGTGGACAGGTTGGCGACGCCGATGGCGTTCAGCTCCAGCGTCTTGGCCGCCAGATGCTCCATCGTGTTGACGTTGACCTGATATTTGGGCTGCTGGATCGTGGCGGTGACGGTCTGCGTGCCGATCTTCAGCCAATAGGGGCGGCCGGGCAGCATTTCCTCATCCGCCATCCAGACGATGGTCGCCTCGAACTGGTCGGCGGCCTGGGGCGGGTTGTCGGACGCCGCGATCACGTCGCCGCGCGAGCAGTCGACCTCATCTGTGAAGCAGAGCGTGACGGACTGGCCGGCGACGGCTTCGTCAAGGTCGCTATCCAGCGTCACGATGCGGCTGACGGTGCTGGTCTTGCCCGACGGCAGGACGCGGATGGCGTCGCCCTTGCGTATCGTGCCGGTGGCGATCTGGCCGGAAAAGCCGCGGAAGTCGAGATTGGGGCGGTTGACCCACTGCACCGCCATGCGGAACGGCTTGAGCTGGTCGGAGACCTGATCGACCTCGACCGTTTCCAGATGCTCGATCAGCGCGGGCCCCTTGTACCAGGGGGTGTTTGCCGACGGGCCGGTGATATTGTCGCCCTTGAAGCCGGAAATGGGCATGGCCGTGAAGGCCTTGATGCCGATGCTATGGGCGAAATCGGTATAATCCTTGACGATGCCGTCATAGACCGCCTGGTCATAGTCGACCAGGTCCATCTTGTTGATGGCGAGGACGATGTTCCTGATGCCAATGAGGTGCGCCAGATAGCTGTGGCGGCGGGTCTGCGTCAGCACGCCCTTGCGCGCGTCGATCAGGATGACGGCAAGGTCGGCGGTGGACGCGCCCGTCACCATGTTGCGGGTGTACTGCTCATGGCCGGGCGTGTCGGCGACGATGAACTTGCGCTTTTCGGTGGCGAAGAAGCGATAGGCGACGTCGATGGTGATGCCCTGTTCCCGCTCTGCGGCGAGGCCGTCGACGAGGAGAGCGAAGTCGATCTCCTGCCCCTGGGTGCCGACGCGCTTGCTGTCCGCTTCGAGGGCGGCGAGCTGATCCTCGAAGATCATCTTGCTGTCGTAGAGCAGGCGGCCGATCAGCGTCGACTTGCCGTCGTCCACCGACCCGCAGGTGATGAAGCGCAGCATCGTCTTGTGCTGGTGCACCTCCAGATACTGGTCGATGTCCTCCGCGATGAGGGCGTCGGTCTTGTAGATGGGGTCGTCGAGCGTGTCGGTCATGTCATCTGTCCCGTCATGCCAGCGGAGGCTGGCATCTGGTTGATCTGGGTCGAAGGGTCGGTCTGCGAGAGGGTCTGCCATGGGGCCTGAGATCCCAGCGTTCGCTGGGATGACGGCTTGGGGTGGCGGCTCGTCAAAAATACCCCTCCTGCTTCTTCTTCTCCATGCCCGCGCCGCCTGCGTCCTTGTCGATGGCGCGGCCCTGCCGTTCCGATGTGGTGGTGAGCAGCGTTTCCTGGATGACCTCCGGCAAGGTCTTCGCCTCGCTCTCGACCGCGCCGGTCAGCGGGTAGCAGCCCAGCGTGCGGAAGCGGATCGAGCGCATCACCGGCTCCTCGCCCGGTTTCAGCGGGAAGCGTTCGTCATCGACCATCAGCAGCATGCCGTCGCGCTCCACCGTCGGGCGTTCCTCCGCGAAATAGAGCGGCACGATGGGGACGTCGTTCAGGTGGATATATTGCCAGATGTCCAGCTCGGTCCAGTTGCTGATCGGGAAGACGCGGATGCTCTCGCCCTTGTTCTTGCGGGCGTTGTAGAGGTTCCACAGTTCCGGCCGCTGGTTCTTGGGGTCCCAGCCGTGCGAGGCGGTGCGGAAGGAGAAGATGCGTTCCTTCGCCCGGCTCTTTTCCTCGTCGCGGCGGGCGCCGCCGAAGGCCGCGTCGAAGCCGTAGAGGTTGAGCGCCTGCTTCAGCCCCTCCGTCTTCCACATGTCGGTGTGCAGCGGGCCGTGGTCGAACGGGTTGATGCCGCGTTCCTGCGCTTCGGGATTTTGATAGACGAGCAGTTCCATGCCCGATTCCCGCGCCATGCGGTCGCGCAGCTCGTACATCGCCCTGAATTTCCAGGTGGTGTCGACGTGCAGCAGCGGGAAGGGCGGCGGCGAGGGGTAGAAGGCCTTGCGCGCCAGATGCAGCATCACGGCCGAGTCCTTGCCCACGCTGTACAGCATCACCGGCTTTTCGGCCTCCGCCACCACTTCGCGCAGGATATGGATGCTTTCCGCCTCCAGACGCTCCAGATGCGTCAGCCTTTTCGAATCGATCATGTTCACCGCCTTGTTTCGTGACAGCCTGATGGCAGAAGTGGCGAAGCTCTGGACCTCCCATATGGGAGGATATACATATTAGCCATGCGACTGGACGACGGCGGATTATTGGCGGCTCTCCATGAGGGTATGTTCGAGCAACCCCTTTGGCACGGGTTCCTCGACAGGCTGCGCGCGCGGTCGGGGGCCGCCTATGCCAGCCTGGCCTTCCGCCCGGTGGATGAGGAGCGGATCGTCGAACTCTATGCCGGGCCGCCGACGCCGCTGCATCTCGACCGGCTGTTCAACCAGAAATATGGGCGCGATCCGTTGCCCTATCGGCGGATGCGGGAGGCGCGGGTCTATACGCTGGACGAACTGCTCGACCCCGGCGACAGGGTGCAGCAAGGCTATCGCGCCGAATTTCTGGAGCCGCTGGGCATCACCAACATGCGTTCGGTCCGCGTCACCGAGCCGAGCGGCATGGACGCCTGGCTGAGCTGCGCGGGGGGGCGGGAAGTGGGGTCGGGCGTCGGCGCGCTGCTGACCGCGCTGGTGCCGCATCTGCGCATCGCGCTGCGCAGCTTCGTCGCCTTCGAGCGGGAGAAGTTCCGTTCCTCGGTCAATTCGGAGGCGTTCGGGCGGCTCAATTTCGGCTGGCTGACGCTGGACGCCCAGTGCCGCATCGTCGACATGACGCCGCATCTGGAGCAGCTTTTCCAGCGGTCGCGGCTGTTGCGCCGGGGGCGTTATGACCGGCTGACGCCGGCTTCCCCGGCGGTCGACCGGGAACTGACCGCCTTGGTCAAGAGCTTCGCGGCGGATCGGGACGCGCGGCCGAGGGCGATCAACCTGAGCCGCGATCCGTTGATGGACATGCTGGTGCGGCCGATCCAGGACCGGTCGCTGTCCGCCCAGTCTGCGCCTGTCGCCATCGCCTATATCAGCGGGGACCGCTGGTCGCAGGCGGACCGGTGCGACCAGCTGGTCGACCTGTTCGGCCTGTCGCCCAGCGAGGCGCGGCTGGCCTGGGCCATTGCGCAGGGCATGTCGATCAGCGAGGCGGCCGCCGATCTGGGGCTGACGGTGGAGACGGCGCGGAATTATTCGAAGAAGATCTACGCCAAGACCGGAGCGCGGGGGCAGGCGGAACTGGTGCGCTATATTCTGACGAGCGTGCTGGCCCTGGCCTGATGGGGTTTGGCGGTGCGGGCGGTTGCCGTTAAGCGCAAGGTGCTCCTGCCTGCGCAGGAGCACGTGGTCGTGTCACCGGCAGGTTTCGCTGCGGATTTTCTTCCGGTCGCAGGGGATGACATGGCAGGGGGCGTTCTTGTCGTCCGGGGTGGCGGGCTTGCGCTGCCAGGGGGGCGTCCAGCCCGGCGGCGCGGAGCCGCAATACCAGCGGTTCGGCATGGCGGCGGCGGGCGCATGGACTGTCGTCAGCGGGATGACGGCCAGCAGGGCCAGCGCGCTAGACCGCATGGCTGAAGCGCTTTTCCGCCGGTTCCAGCCAGGCGTCGAAGCAGGCGGCGATGCTGCGCGCATAGGGCAGCGCGTCCCGCGTCAGCGCCACCCGGCCTTCGCTGACGCGGACAAGGCCCAGTTCCTCGAAGCGGCTGAAATCGGGCATGGGATGAGCGGTGCCGACATGCGCCTCGCCCTGGCAGAGCAGGGCCTCGATCATGCGGCCGCGGCGGCGGTCCTCCGGCGTGCGCGGCGTGCCGCGGGTGGCGGATAATCGGCCCGCATCGGCCAGTTCGCGCCAGGGACCGGCCTGTTTCTCATTCTGGACGATGAGGTCGGGGAATTGGCTGATCGCGCTGGCGCCCAGACCCAGCAATATCTCCGCCGGGTCGTCGGTGAAGCCCTGGAAATTGCGGCGCAGCGTGCCTAGGCGGGCGGCGCGGGCCATGCCGTCTTCGGGCAGGGCGAAATGGTCGAAGCCGATAGGTACATAGCCCGCGCCGGTCAGCGTCCCATGGCCCTGCGCCGCCATGGCGAAGCGGGTGGCGAGATCGGGCAGGTCGCTGGCGTCGATGCGGCGCTGGCGGGGCAGCAGCCGGGGCATATGGGCATAGCCGAACAGGGCGATGCGGGCGGGCCGCAGGGCGATGGCGGCCTCCAGCGTCGCGGCGAGGTCATCCGGCGTCTGGCCGGGCAGGCCGTACATCAGGTCGAAACCCGTCGCGATGCCGGCGGCGCGAAGCCGGTCGACGGCGCGCTCCACCATGTCGAGCGGCTGGATGCGGCCGATCCGCGCCTGGACATGCGGGGTGAAGGTCTGGACGCCGAGGTTCGCCCGGTCGACGCCCATGGCGGCCATGGTCGCGATCCATGGCCCATCGAGGCGGCGGGGATCGAGTTCGACCGACAGTTCGGCATGATGCGCATCGAAGCAGAGCAGCAGTTGCTGGAGCAGCCGGACGAAATCGACCAGCGGCAGGCTGTTGGGGCTGCCGCCGCCGAAGGCGATGCGCTGCACCCGGCCCTTGCCGTTCAGCCGGGCGGCGACGGTCGCAATCTCCCGCTCCAGCGATTCGACATAGGCGGTGAGGCGCTGGACGCGGTTCGCCGCGCCCGTGTTGCAGCCGCAATACCAGCATATGTCGTGGCAATAGGGGATGTGGACGTAGAGGGAGAGCGGGTCGTTCCTTTCCACCCCGTCCAGCCGGGCGGCAAGCTCCGCCGCGCCGACATCGCCGTTGAACTGCGCGGCGGTGGGATAGCTGGTGTAGCGCGGCACGGGCCGGGCGAGCAGGTCGGGATGGTAGGTCCACATCATTTCCACTCAGGAACGCGCCGAATATCTGCCAAAAGCCACGGATTTCCGCAGCATTCGGCTTGTTGCCGCGCTCTGTTCGCCAGCGCAGGGGATTTCGCGGCACGATGCGCGATGAACATGGCGATAGCTCCGTCGAAGAGATGTCTGACGCTTCAGCTGGTGTCGGTCACAAGCGTTGAAAGCCATGTAGCCGAATGATCGCCAGCGCGTCTTGATGTGCCTCAAAATCAACGGCGATACTCTGGGAAGCCTTCGTTTATGGATGGTGCGCGGCGGTCGGCATCACGCAGGGCAGGGACGTAGGTCCTACCTGACTATCGATCGGCGAATTCCACGGCAAAGGTGGACGGTGAAGTTGCGGCGCATGATCTGGAAAAAAAAGGGCGGAACGGCCATCGCCGTCCCGCCCGATCCGCCGGGGGCATTGGAGGGGTAGGGCGGCGTGCAGTCCGCCCCGCCCCCGGAAGGGTGGCGTCAATATTTCACGCGGACGCTCGCACCGTAGAACTTGTCATCGATGCGGATGTCGTGCGGGAAGGCCGGCGAGTCGAAATAGCTGTAATATTTGCCGCCGTTCACATTCACGCCGTCCACCGTCACGGTGATGTTCGGCGTCACGTCATAGCCGACCGAGAAGTCGAGGCGGCCATTGGATTTGACCTTGTTGAACTGGCTGTCGTAATCCGGGCTGGTAAGGGTGCCGGCGCCGAACAGCGACTCGTTGTAACCCGAGCGCCATGTATAGACGACGCGCGCGGTGATGCCGTACTTCTCGTAGAGCGCACCGGCGGTGTAGCTATATTTGGAGACGCCGAGCAGTTCCTTGCCTTCCAGCGGATCGCCGGGGGTCGTCACCTCGCTGTCAGCGAGGGTGAAGGTGCCCATCACGCCCAGGCCATCGAAACCTTCCGGCAGGAAGTCGAAGAAGGCCTGGCCCGCGACTTCGATGCCCTTGAGCTTGGAGGACCCGAGGTTGCGCGGTTGGGTGATCAGGTAGGTCTGGCCGTTGATGACCTGCACCGAGTTGGAGGGCGCGACGCGATCCTTCAGCTTGCGGTAATAGCCGGCGACCGAGACATAGCTTGACCGGCCGAAATAATATTCGGCGGTGACGTCGAAATTGTCGGACATCTGCGCCTTGAGGTCCGGGTTGCCGCCCGAACCGGCCAGCCTGACGTTCGGGTTGCCACCGGGAGCCGCCAGCGACAGGCCGGGGTTGAGGTCGCCAAAGGTCGGCCGCGCGACGGTCTTGGCGTAGCTCGCGCGGAACTGCAGGTTCGGCGTGGCGCGGAAGCGGATGCTGGCGTTCGGAAGGGCGTAGAAGTCACGGGTGCCCCGGCTGATCGGATTGAACAGGTCGGTATTGTTCGGACCCGCGCCGATCACGCGCGAGGTGCCGTCCAGCGTGCGCTTGGTGTCGACCAGGCGAACGCCGACCAGGCCGTCGATCAACGAGGACCCGCCGAGGTCGATCTGATACTTGCCCTGAATGTAGGCCGCCCAGGTCTTCTCGGCCGCTTCATAGTTGCGCGTGGGGTCCCAGGCGGGATCGCCGGCGGGGGCGCCATAGAGTGCGCGCAGGTCATCCGTGTTGCTGAGCAGATAGTCCGGGTTCGGCGTGTACCAGTGGGCCCCGTTGTTGATGTACGGGATCGAGTCCGGCGAAAGCACCATGAAGTCCGACGGCAGGCCCACCGAGGAGACCAGCGTGGCGCGGTTCGCCCCAGGGAAGTTCGGACCGCCCGCAACCGCGCGGAACGTTCCGGTGCGGTCGGAATAGCGCAGGCCGACCTGGAACTGGCGCAGGAAATTGCTTTCGATGTCGAAGGCCGAGTCGAGCTTGAACGCATATTGGCGGCTGTTCGACTTGCTCAGATCCTGGAACAGCGAGTTCGCGAAGACGAAGCCGTCGGGATTGCCGAGCGGATCGCCCTGCATGACGGTGGTGCCGTGGCCGCCGTCATTGACGATGATGTCCACCGACGCGCCATGCTTGGCGGTGTCGACGATGATCGTGCGGTTCGCGTTCTTCGACTGGATGTAGCTGCCGTCGAAGACCAGATGCACCGTGTCGCTGTCCCATTTGAGACCGCCGCCGAACACATATTGGTCGGTGCGCTGCTTCTTCGCCTGGGTGCTGGTGAGCACGTCCACGCCGTTGAACGTGGCCGACTTGCCAATGCAAAGATTTTCGATCCGGTTATTGGGATTGTCTGCATCGGTCGTCGGAAAGCCTCCGGCATCGACCAGCCCGGAAAAGCAATCATTGCCTGCGACCGCATTGGTGATCGAACTGCCCGCAAACAGGTCCGAGAAGATGAAGTTCGTCGCGAAGGTCGAGCGATAGCCGGTGTAGAGGCCATCGAGATAGAATTGCAGTTCCGGCGTGATCTGCCACTGGAAGGCGGCGTTGACCTGCGGGCGGGTGTTGTGGCCGGTATCGGTCAGGCCGCCGACGCAGGTGGGCAGGACGATGTTCGCGGCGCCCGCCGGGCCATGGTTGCTCGACCGCGGATCGCAGTTGAAGGAGATCGGGCGGCTGAAATTGTTGCGCCCATAGGAAACGTCGACCAGCAGGCCCATTTCGCCGTCGCCCGCATCCCAGCGGTTCGAGACGAGAAGACCGCCGGTATAGCTGGTCTCGCCGGAAATGTCGCCGCGATAGACGCGGCCGTTGGCGGCGACCGTGAAGCCCTTGCTGAAATTGAAGGGCTTCTGCAGCTTCATGTCGATGACGCCCGCGACGCCGCCTTCGATCAGATTGGCGGAGTTCGACTTGTAGACGTCGATGCCGCCGATCGCTTCGGCGGGCAGGTCCTGGAACGAGAAGCCACGGCCGACGCCGGTGAAGATCTCCCGCCCGTCCAGCGTGGTCAATATGTCCCCGATGCCGCGAATGATCGGATTCTGGATTTCGTTGTTGAAGCCGTTCTGCACCTGCACGCCCGCGATGCGCTGAAGCGCGGAGGCGACCGAGGTGTCGGGCAGCTTGCCGATGTCCTCCGCCACGATCGAGTCGACGACGAGGTCGGAATTCCTCTTCACATTGCGCGCGGCTTCAAGGCTGGCGCGTTGGCCGGTGACGATGATGTCGGCGCTATCGTCGGCCGGCGCGGCCGCGTCCTGCGCATGGGCCGGTATGCCGGCGAAGATCGCCAGTGCGGAAGACGTCCAGATAAGTGAGCGGGCGATACGGTTCATGGTCCTCCCCTTCGAACAGCAGCTCGGCCCTGTGTTGGGCCTTGGTGGGGCTCATAACCCTCGCGGTCTGATCGGACAAGACATATTTGTAGGATAAATAGGTTGCCTGTATGAAAAGCCGATGGTAGCGGCATCCTTAACATTCCCGAGAGATGCTGCTTTGCGTGGCGAGCGGCCGAATCGGGTAAAATGGATGGGAGGCGAACATTTCTTCTGCTGATGAGGGCAAGATCGAACCGGCCCTGAAGCTGCGCTCCCGCGCATGGTTCGATGATCCCAGCCATCCTGACATGACGGCGCTCTATCTGGAGCGCTATCTGAACTACGGCCTCTCGATCGAGGAGATGCAGTCGGGCCGACCGATCATCGGCATCGCCCAGTCGGGCAGCGATCTGGTGCCGTGCAACCGCCATCATCTGGTCCTTGCGGAACGGATCAAGGCGGGCATCCGGGACGCGGGCGGCATTCCCATCGAATTTCCCAGCCATCCGCTGCAGGAAACCGGCAAGCGGCCGACGGCGGGCCTTGACCGCAACCTGGCCTATATCAGCCTGGTCGAGCTGCTCTACGGCTATCCGCTGGACGGCGTGGTGCTGACCATCGGCTGCGACAAGACCACGCCCTCCGCGCTGATGGCGGCGGCGACGGTGAACATTCCCGCGATCGCGCTGTCGGTCGGTCCGATGCTCAACGGCTGGCATGAGGGGAAGCGCACCGGCGCAGGCACCATCATCTGGAAAGCGCGCGAGATGCTGGCGAAGGGGGAGCTGGACTATCAGGGCTTCCTGAAGCTGGTCGCTTCGGGTTCGCCATCGACCGGCTATTGCAACACCATGGGCACGGCGACGACGATGAACTCGCTGGCCGAAGCGCTGGGCATGTCGCTGCCCGGATCGGCGGCGATCCCCGCGCCCTATCGCGACCGGCAGGAATGCGCCTGGGAGACTGGGCGCGCCATTGTCGAGATGGTGAAGGCCGACCGCAAGCCCTCCGACATCCTCACCCGCCCGGCTTTCCTCAATGCGATCCGGGTGAATTCGGCCATTGGCGGGTCGACCAACGCGCCGATCCACCTCAACGCCATCGCCCGCCATGTCGGCGTCGAACTGACGCTGGAGGATTGGGAGGAGCAGGGGGCGGACGTGCCGCTGCTGGTCAATCTCCAGCCTGCCGGCGAATATCTGGGCGAGGATTATTACCGGGCGGGCGGCGTGCCCGCCGTGATGGGCGAATTGTTCAAGGCGGGCCTGATCGACGGCGAGGCGCTCACCGCCAATGGCCGCACCGTCGCGGAGAATCTGGCGGGCGCGAAAATCCATGACGAGGATGTGATCCGGCCGTTCGGGCGCCCGCTGAAGCAGGCGGCCGGGCTGACCGTGCTCAGCGGCAATCTGTTCGAGGGCGCCGTGATGAAGCTGTCGGTGATCTCCGAGGAGTTCCGCAGCCGCTATCTCTCCGATCCCGAGCATCCCGACAGGTTCGAAGGCCGCGTCGTCGTGTTCGACGGGCCGGAGGATTATCACCGGCGCATCGACGACCCGGACCTTGGCATCGACGAAAATTGCATCCTCGTCATTCGCGGCGCAGGGCCGGTCGGCTATCCGGGCGGCGCCGAAGTGGTGAACATGCGCCCGCCCACAGCGCTGATCCGCGCCGGAATCCACGCCTTGCCCTGCATCGGCGACGGGCGGCAGTCCGGCACGTCGGGCAGCCCCTCCATCCTCAACGCCTCGCCGGAGGCGGCGGTGGGCGGGGGCCTCGCGCTGCTGCGCACGGGGGATCGGGTGCGCATCGACCTCAAGAACCGCAGCGCGGACATGCTGGTCGATGATGCGGAGATCGCCCGCCGGCGGGAGGAACTTGCGGAGATCGAACGCGCCGTCACGCCCGAATCGCAGACGCCCTGGCAGGAAATCCAGCGCAGCCTGGTGGGCCAGTTCGCGACCGGCGCGATCCTGGAAGGTTCCGAAAAATATCAGCGCATCGCCCAGACGCGCGGATTGCCGAGGGACAGCCACTGATGGACCCCGTGCGCGTCATCGCCCGCGACCGCGTGGATATTCTGGGCGAGGGGCTGTTCTGGTCGGTCCGCGACGGCGCGCTGCTGTGGACGGATATATTGGGCAAGCGGATCAACCGCCTGACGCCGGCCACGGGGCAGGTCGAGAGCTGGGAAGCGCCGGACGTCGTCGGCTGGATCATCGGGCGGGCCAGCGGCGGCTTCGTGGCCGGGATCGGCCGTTCGGTCGCCAGCGTGTCGCTCGATCCCTTTTCCTGCGAGACGCTGGCGACGATCCCCGGCGAGCCGGAGGCCAATCGCGTCAACGACGCCGCCGCCGATGCGCAGGGCCGCCTTTGGCTGGGCACCATGCCCTTCGCCTGCGATGGGCCGACAGGGGCTTTCCACCGCTTCGCGAAGGGTTCGTTCACTCGCGCCGACGCCGCGCCCTATACGATTCCCAACGGTCCCGCGATCGATCCCGAAGGGCGCTTCCTGCTGCATACGGACAGCGCGATGGGCGTGATCTTCCGCTATCCGCTGGAGGATGGCCTGCTTGGCAAGCGCGAACCGTTCATCAGCTTCGAGGCGGGCTGGGGCGCGCCGGACGGGATGACCTTCGATGCCGAAGGGTATCTCTGGGTCGCGTGCTGGGGCGCCTCCTGCGTCACCCGCTTCGCGCCGGACGGCACGCCGGTCCGTCGCATCGCGCTGCCCGCGAGCCAGATCAGCAATTGCGTGTTCGGCGGCCCGGACCTCGACCGGATCTATGTCACGAGCGCCGCCGATGGCGTCGAGGAAGCGCAGGGCGGCGCGCTGTTCGAGATCGATCCGGGTTGCCGCGGGCTGGCCCCGTTCCTGTATCAAGACTGAAGTTTCGAGAGGAGAGACGATGCTGAGGACCATGACCGCCGTCGCCCTGCTGGGCGCGGTGTCGACTTCCGCTTTGGCGGCCGAGGCCCGGCGCGAGACCTTCGGCCGGATGCCGGACGGCACGGCGGTGGAGGCGGTGACGCTCACCAACGCCAAGGGCATGTCGGTGCGCGTGATGACGCTGGGCGCGTCGATCCAGTCGGTGATGATGCCGGGCCGCGACGGCAAGGCCGTGGACATCGCGGTCGGCTATGACAGCCTGGAAGGCTATGCGAAGGACGGCCAGTTCTTCGGCGCGACGGTGGGCCGGGTCGCCAACCGCATCGCCAAGGGCCGATTCAGCCTCGACGGCAAGGCCTATGCAGTGCCCGTCAACAACGGTCCCAATTCGTTGCATGGCGGGACGAAGGGCTTCGACAAGGTCGTCTGGACCATCCGCGAGGTGAAGCAGGGCCGGAAATCCGGCGGATCGGCCAGCGTCACCATGCGTTATGTCAGCCCCGACGGCGATCAGGGCTATCCCGGCACGCTGACCACCGACGCGACCTATGCGCTGGATGAGCAGGGCAATCTGACGATCAGCTATACCGCGACCACGGACAAGCCGACCGTGGTGAATATCTCCAATCATGCCTATTGGAACCTCGCAGGGCCGGGCCGCACGGCGATGGACCATGTGCTGACCATTCCGGCGGATCGCTTCACGCCCACCGACGCGACCTCCATTCCGCTTGGCCAGCACCGCAGCGTCGCGGGCACCGTGTTCGATTTCCGCCAGCCCACCCCGGTCGGAGCGCGCGTGCGCGAAGGCGGCGACGAGCAGATCCGCTACGGGCGCGGTTATGACCATAATTGGGTGGTCGGAAACGCCGTCACCAAAGACCAGCATCTGATGGCCCGCGTCACCGAACCGGCGTCCGGCCGCGGCTTCGAACTCTGGTCGAACCAGCCGGGCCTGCAATTTTATTCGGGCAATTTCATGGACGGCACGATCGTCGGCAAGGGCGGGCAGATCTACCGCGAGGGCGACTCGCTGGTGTTCGAGCCGCAGCTTTTCCCGGATAGCCCGAACCAGCCGCAATTCCCGTCGGTCCGCCTCGATCCGGGCAAGACCTACCGGAATGTCATGACCTACAAATTCTTCGTCGCACAATAGAGGGGACTGTTCGTGAAAGCTCTCACCACCTGCCTGCTGGCCTCCGTCGCCGCGCTGACCGCCATGCCCGCCGATGCGCGCCCGCAATGGACGCCTGTGGAAGCCAAGGCGTGGTATGCCAAGCAGCCCTGGCTGGTCGGTTCCAACTATGCGCCCGCCAACGCCATCAACCAGCTTGAGATGTGGCAGGCGGAGACATGGGACCCGGCGCGCATCGATCACGAACTGGGCCTTGCGGAGGGCATCGGCATGAACACGATGCGCGTGTTCCTGCACGATCAGCTCTGGCAGCAGGATGCCGAGGGTTTCAGGAAGCGCATCGACCAGTTTCTGACGATCGCGGCGAAGCACAGGATCAAGCCGCTGTTCGTGCTGTTCGACAGTTGCTGGGACCCCAATCCGGTGCTGGGGCCGCAGCGCCCGCCCATCCCCGGCGTCCATAATTCCGGCTGGGTCCAGAGCCCGGGCCTGCCCGCGCTGCGCGACCCCGCGCAGGAACCGCGCCTGAAGGCCTATGTGCAGGGCGTCGTCGGCGCCTTCGCCAAGGACGACCGCGTGCTTGGCTGGGATCTGTGGAACGAGCCCGACAATGGCGCCGACCAGTATAAGGGCCAGGAAGGCAAGCAGCCCCTGGTCCTGGCCCTGCTCACCAAAGTCTATGGCTGGGCGCGCGACGTGGACCCGACGCAGCCGCTCACCTCGGGCGTGTGGCAGCATGACGACTGGAAGACCGAAAGCGCGCTGACGCCGATGGAGAAGCTGCAACTCAGCCAGTCGGACGTGATCTCCTTCCACGACTATAACTGGCCGGAGAAATTCCAGGACCGCGTGAACCAGCTCAAGGTCTATGGCCGCCCGATCCTGTGCACCGAATATATGGCGCGGGGCAATGGCTCGACCTTCGACGGATCGCTGCCGATCGGCAAGCGCGAGAATGTGGCGATGATGAACTGGGGCTTCGTCGACGGCAGGACGCAGACCCGCCTGCCCTGGGATAGCTGGAAAAAACCCTATACGCAGGATGAGCCGACCATCTGGTTCCATGAGGTCTTCCGCAACGACGGCACGCCCTATCGCCAGGCCGAAACCGACCTGATACGTTCGCTGGCCAAGGCGCCCAAGGGCGTGGTGCCCGCGAAGAAATAAGCCGGTCAGCCGGTTCGAGGAGAGAGCTGCATGCGCACCGTCCCGCTATTGACCGCTCTCTGCGGTCTTGCGCTGTCCGTTCCCGCCCATGCCGCGTCGGTGTGGGCAGGGGCATGGGGCTATGCTCCGGCCGACAGCGATGCCCGCGAGCCCGAACAGCCGCCCGGCACCTATCGGTACCGGGTAAGGCTGACGCAGGCCGGCGACGCCTTGCAGCTCAGTTTCAGCAATGCGGAAGGGGACAGGCCGCTGGCGATCGCGACGGTCGGCATTGCCGATCCTTCGGCCGCCACCGGCACGGAGATCGGCGCCAATCCGCTCCGTCCGCTCACTTTCTCAGGCCAGTCGGGGATCGCGCTGCCCGAAGGACATACGGTCGTCAGCGATCCGCTGGCCGCGCCGTTCCGTGTCGGGCAGGACGTGATCGTCAGCGTCACCTTCACGACGCCGACGCGGCCGGCGCGCACCAATCTGGGGCTGGAGATGGCGTTCGCGCCCGCCGGGGCCGAGCCGCTATTCACGCCGATCAAGGTGCGATCCTATCTCTCGCTCGCGTCGGTGCGGGCAAAGCGGGCGCCCTACACCGTGGTCGCCTTCGGGGATTCGATCACCGACGGCTTCCTTGGCCTTTCGCCGCAGACCCGCGGCTGGCCGGGCCGTCTGGCCGAGCGTCTGGCGGCGCTGCCCTCTGCCCGGCGCTGCGGCGTCGTCAACATGGGCATCAGCGGCAACCGCGTGCTGCGCCGGGGCCGGGCGACGTCCGCGCTCGACCGCTTCTGGCGCGACGTGGCGAGCGTGCCCAACGTTACCCATGTGATCTTCCTGGAGGGCATAAACGACATCGGCGCGGGCAAGGACAGCGGTCCGGAGGCGACGGCGCCCGACCAGCTCGTCCAGGGCTATCGCCAGTTCGTGGCGCGGGCCCATGCGCTGGGGATCAGGGTGATCGGCGGGACCATGACGCCCGCGCTCCATGCGGGCTATATGTCGCCCGCCAAGGAGCGGACGCGGCAGGCGGTGAACGCCGCGATCCGGACCGGGGCGATTTTCGACGATGTCGTCGATTTCGACGCAGCGGTGCGCGATCCGGCCTCGCCCGCCGACCTGCGGCCCGACTATGATCCGGGCGACCACCTCCACCCCAATGACGCGGGTCTGCGCGCCATGGGGGATGCGGTGGATCTTTCGGCGCTCCGCCCGGCAAACTGATCCGGGCGGAGAATCCGCAGCTTCTTCACGGCTTTGGGGCTGCCACAGCCTCGCCCGCGCGCGAGGGCACAGGGAAGATCGGCATCCCGTCCCTGCTCCATTCCATGCGCTGCACGCGGGGGGAGCGGGCGGCGGTGCATTTCCGGTCCGCCCCGTCATTGGCGTGATAGACGATCCATGTCTGCCTGCCGCCATCGGTCGTGAAGAAGCCGTTATGGCCGGTCGCATAGACATTGTTCTGCGGCGCCTTGGCCAGCACCGGGCGCGGCGCCTTGGTCCAGCTTGCCGGGTTCATGGGATCGCTGCCGGGCCGGGCGTGAAGCAGGCCGAGCGCATAATCGTCCGACCAGCAGGCGCTGGCCGAATAGGTGAGGAACAGGTCGCCCTTGGGGCCGGGCAGAAATTCCGGGCCCTCCAATATCTGCCGCCCGCCCTGACGCTCGAACGGCTGGTCGGGGCGCGCGATCACCGTTTCGCCGGGGCCGAGCGTCCATGCATTGGTCATCGGCGCGATGGCGAGCACGCTGTCCGGCCCGTCATAGGCCGAATAGACGAAATAGCGCTTGCCGCCATGCTCGAACACCGTGCCGTCCAGCCCGGTCATGCGCGTGTTGACGCGCCCGCGATCGATCCATTCGCCTTTCAGCGGATCGGCGTTGGCATTTTCCAGCACGAAGACGCCGCGATGGGCGTCGTCATCATGCCCGGCCTCCGCGGCGGTGTAATAGACATACCATTTGCCGTCGAGCCGGTGCAGTTCCGGCGCCCAGATCGAGATCGCATTGGGGCCGCTGGCGGGCGGGGTCCAGATCACATGCTCGGGCGCGTCGGCCAGTTTCGCGAGATCGTCGGTCTGGCGGATGGCGATGCGGTCGCCCTTGGTCCCGAGGAAATAGAAGGTCGCGCCATGATGGACGATCCACGGGTCAGGCCCGCTCGATAGCAGCGGATTGGCGAGCGTCGGGGCGGCCTGCTGCGTGCTGGCGGTGGCGCAGCCGCCAAGCGCCAGCAGGGCGGCCAGAGTCAGGGGAGCCAGAGTCAGGGGAGCGAAGGCGCGGATCATGAGCGGCCCTCCAGTCCGGCCCAGCCTTGCGCGAAGGCGCGGGCGCTGGCGGCGATCTCTTCCGTGGTGGCGCCTATGCGGTACAGCGCCGATCCCAGCCCGAAACCGTCCGCGCCTGCCTGACGCCAGGGTTCCATATTGGTGGGGGTGATGCCGCCGACCACCAGCAGCGGCACCTCTTTGGGCAGCACCGCCCGCTGCGCCTTGACCACGGCGGGGGTCGCCGCCTCCGCCGGGAACAGCTTGAGCCCGCTCGCGCCCGCCGCCAGCGCGGCAAAGGCTTCGCTGGGCGTGAAATAGCCGGGCAGCGAGACCATGCCGCGCTTGGCGGTTTCGGCAATGACGGCGATGTCGGTGTTGGGCGAAACCACCATCGCGCCGCCCGCATCCTGCACCTGCGCCACCTGATCGACGGTCAGCACCGTGCCCGCGCCGACGATGGCGGCATCCCCGACGCGGCGCGCCAGCCTTTCGATGCTGAGCAGCGGATCGGGCGAATTGAGCGGAACCTCTATCAGGCGGAAGCCCGCCTCGACCAGCGCGTCGGCGGCGGCCTCCACCTCATCGGGGCGGATGCCGCGCAGGATGGCGACCAGTGGGAGTTGCGAGAAGGCGTCGGAAAAATCGATCATGCTTTGATGTCCCAGATGCGGGTGATGCCGGCGACGAAGGAAGCGTGGCTGTCGACGACGACAGCCTGTCCTCCGGCGATGGCGATGGCGGCGGAATAAAGTCGCGCAAGCAGGCCGTCAGCCAGCAGATGGACCTGCTGCCCCGGCAGCGTGATCCGTGCCCGGCAGTCGCTGCCGATCAGCAGGCCGCTGACATAGGCGGCCGCCGCGCCGGGCGCGCGTCTGCCCAGCACCGCCGCGGCGCGCACGCCGAAAAGGGCGGAAAGCAGGTCCCGGTCGGCGCTGGCTTCGACGCCCTTGCGGAAATCCGCATCCGCCTCGACCTCGCCGGTCATTTCGCTGCCGATCAGCGCATGACCCTTGAGCAGCGCGAACATCTCGCCGGTCATGGCGGTGATGAAGTCGGCAAGCGCGCCGTCCTTCATGAGCGCCCATTTGGCATGGGTGCCCGGCTGGCACAGCAGCGCGTCGCCGGGGGCCAGCCCCGCCGCAACCGCGCCCAGAAGCTGCACTTCCTCGCCGCGCATGACGTCCTGCCGCTCGTCGCCGTCGCGGCAGACGCCCGGCACGATCGCGACGCCCTCTTCGGGCGAGACAAGGCGCGCCGCAAGGTCCGCGAGCGAGGCAGGAGCCAGCACATAGCCTGCATCATGCCATCCCCGGTTGGAGCCGACCATGCCCGCGAGTAGCATCGGCAGCCCGCCATGGCGCTCGCGCAGCCCCGCCACGGCGGCGGGAAAGCCGCCCGGCGGAACCGAGAGGATGCCCATATCGTCGCGCTCGGTGGCGACGACCTCGCCGCCCTCGATCAGATAGGCGCGGCGGTTGGTCGTGCCCCAATCGACCGCGATGAACGCCGCGCCGCTCACCAGAACACCGCGTAAAGGACGCAGAGCACCAGAATCACCGCGATCGCTCCTGCATTGAACCCGGTCGAGGTGGCGTAGCGCACGTCGCCGGTCGCTATGCTGTCCTTGTCGCGCCGCGCCGGGGTGACGAGGGAGACGGCGACCGCCAGCGCCAGCGCCGCGAGGAAGACCAGGCCCATGCGGTCGAGGAAGGGGACGCCCGGCGCCCAGAGCTTGAAGCCCCAGGACAGCGCCACCGATGCCACCGCCGCCGTGATCGCGCCCGGCTCGTTGGCGCGCCGCCAGAACAGGCCGAGCAGGAAGATCACGGTGATGCCCGGCGTGAAGAAGCCGGTGAATTCCTGGATGAACTGGAACGCCTGTTCGCTGGAGCCCACCAGTGGCCGGGCGGTGAGGATGGCGATGAGGATCGCGATCGCGGCGGCGACGCGGCCCACCAGCACCAGATGGCGTTCCCGCCTTTCGCCGGGTTCCTCCATCCTGCGGAACTTTGCCCAGACGTCGAGGGTGAAGATGGTGGCGATCGAATTGATCTTCGACGCGGTGGACGCGATGATCGCCGCCACCAGCGCCGCGAAGACGAGGCCGAGCAGGCCCGGCGGCAGCAGCCGCATCATCGTCGGATAGGCTTCGTCCGGCTTGGCGAGGTCGGGCGCCAGGACGACGGCGGCGATGCCCGGCAGCACGATGATGATCGGCATGATGAGCTTCAGGAAGGCCGCGAACAGCATGCCGCGCTGCGCCTCGTCCACCGATTTCGCCGCCAGGGCGCGCTGGATGATATATTGGTTGAAGCCCCAATAGCTGAGGTTCGCGATCCACATGCCGCCGACCAGCACCGAAAGGCCGGGCAGGTCCATATAATGCGGGTCGCCTTTCTGGAGGATCATGTGGAAATGGTCGGGCGCGCGTTCGACCAGGCGCGAGAAACCGGCGATGACGCCTGCGCCCCCGCCGATCTCCCCCAGTGTCAGCACGGCGATGACGAGGCCGCCCAGAACCAGCAGCGTCACCTGCACGATGTCGGTCAGCGCCACCGCCTTCAGCCCGCCGCGAAGCTGGTAGAGCAAGGCGAAGACGCCGAGCGCGACCAGCGCCACGTCCTGGTTGACGCCCGCCACCTTCATCACCGCGACCGATCCGAGCCAGATGATGCTGGTCAGGTTCACGAAGACGTAGAGGACCAGCCAGAATATCGCCATCAGCGTCCGGATGCCGTTGCCGTAGCGCCGTTCCAGGAATTGCGGCATGGTGTAGATCTCGTTGCGCAGGAAGATCGGCAGGAAGAATTTGCCGACGATCAGCAGCGTCGCCGCCGCCATCCATTCATAGGAAGCGATGGCGAGGCCGATGGCATAGCCCGAACCGGACATGCCGACGATCTGCTCCGCCGAGATGTTCGCCGCGATCAGCGAGGCGCCGATGGCCCACCAGGGCAGGTTCTTCGACGCCAGGAAATAGTCGGTCGAATTTTTCGGCCCGGCCCCCGCCTTGTCGCGGCTGACCCATTGCGCGAGGCCGAATATGCCGATTGCGTAGATCACGACCACGCTGATGTCGATCGTCGCCAGTCCCATCTCGTCTCCCCAATCTTCCAGCAACGGACGTGCCGGTCGCATGGCCGCGAATCGCGTGATCCGGGCCTGCCGATCTGCTTCTTCATAAAACACATATTTATAATATCAATCTTGACAATATTTCGATGGAGAGGTCTATCTTCCGCCGAACAATCAAGGGAGACGGAAATTGGCTCGGGGCAAATCGCTTTTCGCGCTTGCTGCGGCATCGGCCGCCATCACGCTTTCATTCATGCAAATTCCCGCCGCAGCCCAGTCGAAACCGGTGCGCGCCGAGGTCGTGCCCGGCGCGCCTGAGACGCCCTATGTCGATCCGGACAAGGCCTATCTCTTCGCCCACATGACCAAGGAGCGCTATGGCGTGCTCTATTATTCGGTCAGCCGGGACGGGCTGCACTGGGAGCAGATCAACGGCGGCAGGCCGGTGTCGGAGGATTATCACGGCCACGCCTCGATCGCGCGCGGGGGCGACGGGCGCTATTATCTGGTCGGCAACAAGAGCGACGAAGACCCCTATATCCGCTTCTGGGTCTCCGACGATCTGGTCGGTTGGAAACCCTATGGCACCTATCGTCCCGACCTGTCGAACATCCCCGGCCTGCCGCACGCCATGCAGCGGATCGGCGCGCCCAAGCTGTTCTTCGACAAGCCGTCGGGACAGTTCCTGCTGACGTGGCACACCGCCACCGTCCCCGGCGTTCCCGAAGACCCGGAGCGTTATTGGGCGAGCCAGCGCACGCTCTACGTCCTCTCGCCCGATCTCAAGCGCTTCGCGAAGCCGCCGCGCCGCCTGTTCGACTGGGACATGGCGACGATCGACACCTTCATCCGGCCGGAGGCCGATGGCAGCGCCTATTGCGCTATCGTGAAGGATGAGCGCTATCCCAGCTACAACTGGACCACCGGCAAGACGGTGCGCATCTCCTGCGCCAAGGACCTGCTTGGTCCCTATCCGCCGCCGGGACCGCCGGTCAGCCCCAATTTCCGCGAAGCGCCGACCGTCATCCGCGCGCCGAACGGCGAGGATTGGCTGATGTACTATGAGCAATATGCGGGAACGAGCTATGGCCTGTCCAAGGCGCCGCGCCTGACGGGCCCCTGGTTCCAGGTCTCGGGCAATTCGGGCGTGCCGGAATGGAACCGCTTCGAGATGCCCGCCGGACTGCGCCACGGCTCCATGGTCGAGATCAGCAAGGAGCAATATGATAGGCTGGTGAAGGCGTTTCCGAACCGCAGGTGAGAGGCGGCCGTGCTCGTGCCGCGCTCACCTGCGGCACGATCCGGCCCATAGAGGTGCGCAAAGGGGCGTCCAATGCCTGTCGGAATTATCATATGAATTGACTTATCATATGAAAGGACCTTGCCTGGGCTGGAGCGGGCATTAACATGGATTGCCATGGCATCGGAGCGGGTAAGGACAAGGACAGCGTCTTGGCAGAGGCATCTCATCTCATCGTGGACGAACCGGCAGCGCAGCTTGGCCGCAATCTGACCTATGGCCTGCTGGACAGCATCGGCCGCGCCATCGTTACCGGCCGGTTCGACGATGTCGTCTTCCCCACCGAGGGGGAACTTGCCAAGCAGCATGGCGTCAGCCGCTCCGTCACGCGGGAAGCGGTCAAGATGCTCACCGCCAAGGGCCTGCTGAGCGCCCGCCCGCGTCAGGGCACGACCGTGCAGCCGACCTCCTCATGGAATCTGTTCGATACCGACGTGCTGCGCTGGATGCTGGAACGCCAGCTTTCGGTGAACCTGCTGCGCCAGTTCAACGAGCTGCGCGTGGCGGTGGAGCCGGAGGCGGCCGCCCTGGCCGCGCGAGTCGCGGGGGAGGACGATGTCAAGCGCATCGACGATGGACTGCAGCGTATGCAGGCGGCGGAAAACGGGCTGGATGACCCGCTGGAAGCGGATATCGCTTTTCATGTCGCCGTGCTCCGCGCGTCGAAAAACCCCTTCTACATCCAGTTGCGGGATGTGGTGAGTACCGCGTTGCGCACCTCGATCCGCTTCACCAATCGTATCAAGGGCCGCACCGCCGACGTCGTCGAGCATGCCAAGGTGCGCGATGCCATCGTCCTGCACGATCCCGACGGGGCGCGGATCGCCATGCGGCGGATCATTGGCGATGTGCTCCTCCTCATCGAGGATCGGTTGCCCTAGACCAGCGCCAATGGCCGGCCAGGCGTTCAGCCTGCATCCTGTCCAGACAAGAGGATTTACCGTGGAGCCTGTCCGATTGGGTCTCGTGGGCATCGGCAAGATCGCCAGGGACCAGCATCTGCCCGCCATCGCCGCCGACCGCCGCTTCCGCCTTGCCGCCACTGCCAGTAGTCAGGGCCGCGTGGAGGGGATCGACGGCTATCATGACATTGAGGATATGATCGGAGCCTGCCGACTGGACGCGGTTTCACTCTGCACGCCGCCGGATGGGCGCTACGCACAGGCGCTGACCGCCATGGAAGCCGGGCTGCATGTCATGCTGGAAAAGCCGCCGACAGTGACGCTTTCGCATATCGCGGCACTGACGCAGGCCGCGCACGGCGCAGGCGTGACGCTCTTTGCAACCTGGCACTCGCGCGAGGCGGCGGGTGTGGCTCCAGCGCGCGCGTGGCTTGCCGATAAACGCATTCTCGCCGTCCGGATCGACTGGCGCGAAGACATCCGCCGCTGGCATCCGGATCAGGAATGGATCCTCGGTTCGGGGGGCTTTGGCGTATTCGACCCCGGCATCAACGCCCTGTCGATTGCGACCGAGATCCTGCCGCACGAACTGCTGCTTGAGCAGGCCAGCTTGGATGTGCCGGCAGGACGCATGTCTCCCATCGCCGCCGAGCTCAGGATGCGCTGCGGCGATGCCGCAGTGCACGCAATATTCGACTTTCTCGAAACCGGCCCGCAGATTTGGTCCATAGAAGTCGATACCGACGCCGGCACCCTGCGCCTCGCCATGGGCGGCAGCATATTGCAACTTCCCGGCGAACCGGAGAGCATTGCGGCGGACCGGGAATATGCACGCCTCTACGCCCGGTTCGCGGAGTTGATCGCAGCGGGGCAAAGCGATGTGGATATAAGGCCGCTACGGCTTGTCTCCGACGCCTTCCTGATTGCGGAGCGGCGGATCACCGAAGCCTTCGCATTCTAATGGCTGCCTATCTATCGGGATTATCGTAAAGAGGTCTCTCGCATTTGGGGGGTGTGGTCTGGATAGCTGCCCCTGCGGACCTGAAGATCAAAAACGGTTCCTTGTATGGCGGAGATGGGTCGATTTAGGTCGCGTCAACCATCGGCTGTGGGACGATGCAGCGCAGGTCGCCGGCATGCCGGCGGGGGCCGGGGCTCGGGCGGGAGACCGGATCGCGCTCATGCTGCCGAGCGGACTCGACTTCATGCGCGCCTGGGCGGGTATAGGCCGGCTGGGGAATGCGGGCGGGACAGCGACCGCCTGCGTTGGCGATGTCACGGCCGATGACTTCGGCGAGCGCTTCGTCCGCACGGCTCTCGAGACGTTCGGTGGGCTCGACATCATCGTCAGCAATGCCGGCTACACGCGCGACGGCGTCATCCAGAAGCAGACGGACGAGCAGTTCCAGGCAATGCTCGACGTGCACGTTTCGGCCCCGTTTCGCATCCTGCGCGCAGCTGCCGAGCCTCTGCGAACGATGGCCCGAAAAGAAGCCGCCGAAGGCCGCGAGGTTATCCGCAAGGTCGTCAACATATCATCCATGGCCGGCACCCACGGCAATGCCGGACAGATCAACTACTCCGCGGCCAAATCCACCCTGCTGGGCATGACCAAGACTCTGTCCAAGGAATGGGGGCGCCTGAAAGTCTGCGTGAATTGCGTGGCCTTCGGCATCATCGACACGCGGTTGACGCAGCCCATTTCGGGGTCGGAGGCATCCATCCCGATCGGGGGGCAGCCCCTGCACACCGGTATTCCTTCCGCAGTACGGGACGCCCTGCTGGACAGCGTGCCGTTGGGACGGGCGGGGACGGCGCGGGAGGCCGCGGACAGCATCTACCTGCTGTGCGTTCCCGAGAGCGATTACATCAGCGGGCAGGTCCTGGTCGTCTCAGGTGGTCTCAGCTTGTAGAAATGCCTCGCATTTGCCTGATCCGGAGACCGGAATCTGTTCGGTGACGGGAGGCATGGCTGCTGTCGGCCCACTGCGAATGCGTTGTCACCGGATGCATGTCTGGCGTTCGACGCCATGCCTGAAACCTTGGCCGAACTGGCGGGCCGAGAGAGATCGGCCGACATGATCGACAGCACCGTCGTCCGGGCCATCACTGCGCCGTCGGCATAAGAAGGGACGCGAGCGACCGAGGCATTGAGGCAGGTCAAATTGCCGGTTGCGCAGGATCAATGCCGGGTCCGTTCGGGCGCGGCAGAAGGGCGGCACCGACAAACAGGGATGGAGATCAAGGACATGACCATCAAGACGATCCTGCTGGGGGCGGCTGCCGGCTGCGCCGTTCTGGCCGCGCCGGCGCAGGCGGCGCAGGGCGATGTGCTGGTGCGGCTGCGCGGCATCATGGTCGCGCCCAACGAGAAGAGCGGGAGCGTGCTGCCCGCCTTTCCGAGCGAGAAGGTGAAGGTCGACAACAGCGTGATGCCGGAAGTGGACGTCACCTATATGGCGACCGACCATATCGGTTTCGAGCTGATCGCCGCGACCACCAAGCATAGCGCGAGCGGGCGGACCGGCACGACCGGGGGCATCGGCAGGCTTGCGTCGACCTGGGTGCTGCCGCCGACGCTGACGGCGCAATATCATTTCCTGCCCGAAGGGAAGATCCGGCCCTATGTCGGGGCGGGGGTGAATTATACGCTATTCTATAATGAGAAGGCGTCGAACGCGCTGGAGGGCGCTGTGGGCGCGACCAAGGTGCATATGTCCGACAGCTTCGGCTGGGCGGGGCAGGTCGGCGTCGACATCGACCTTAACGAGCGGGTGTTCCTGAATCTGGACCTCAAATATATCGACATCGATACGACGGCGCGGCTGTCGACTGCTGCTGCCGGGGTGCAGAAGGTGAAGCTGGAGCTTGATCCCTTTGTCTTCGGCGTGGGTGTGGGGATGAAGTTCTGATGGGAAGGGGTGGCGGCTTTTGGCCAATTCAGGACATTCCCCTCCCGCAGGCGGGAGGGGTTAGGGGTGGGTGCGAGCGCAGCGAGCTTCCAGCTTAGCCGTTGAAAATTCACGCTGATGTCGCGCCAGCCCACCCCCTAGCCCCCTCCCGCCT
>NZ_LXYF01000038.1:0-73084 GCF_002894065.1 Sphingobium sp. SA916 | reverse complement strand
TCGACCGTATCGCCTTCCTTGGCGACGATGTCGCCCAGCGTGCCGGCGGCCGGCGCGGGCACGTCGACCGCGACCTTGTCGGTTTCAAGACTGACGATAGGCTCGTCGGCCTTCACGGCGTCGCCGGGCTTCTTGAGCCACTGGCCGACGGTTGCTTCGGTAACGGATTCACCCAAGGTGGGGACTTTGACTTCGGTAGCCATGAGCTTGTTCAGCCTTTCTTCTGGCGACGGATTTCTTCACGGACGCTGTGACCCAGCGCATCGGCGACGAGGGCGCCCTGCTCAGCGACATGGCGCTTGGCGAGGCCCGTGGCGGGCGACGCCGACGCCTTGCGGCCGGCATAGCGGGCGCGCATCGGCGCCTTGCCGGCGGCTGCCAGCGCTTCCTCGATATAGGGCTCCACGAAGAACCAGGCGCCGTTGTTGCGCGGTTCCTCCTGACACCAGACGACCTCTTCCAGATGTATCATGCGCTCGATGCGCTTGGCGAGGGCGTCGGTCGCGAACGGGTAGATCTGTTCGATGCGAACGATCTGCACGTCCGTGTCGCCAGCCGCGTCGCGGGCCTCCATCAGGTCGTAGAAGACCTTGCCGGAGCAGAGCACCAGGCGGCGAGTATCCTTGTCGGCCGACCCGTTGGGGTCCGACAGGATGCGCTTGAAGTGCGTTTCGCCCAGGAAGTCCTCCGCCTTGCTGACCGCCAGCTTGTGGCGCAGCAACGACTTGGGGGCCATGATGATCAGCGGCTTGCGGAAAGGCCGCAGCATCTGACGACGCAGGACGTGGAAGTAATTGGCCGGGGTCGTGATGTTCGCGACCTGGATATTCCCTTCCGCGCAAAGCTGGAGATAGCGCTCCAGCCGGGCCGAGCTATGCTCGGGACCCTGGCCTTCATAGCCGTGCGGCAGCAGGCAGACGAGGCCGTTGGACCGCAGCCACTTGGTCTCCGACGAAGCGATATACTGGTCGAAGATGATCTGCGCGCCATTGGCGAAGTCGCCGAACTGCGCTTCCCACAGCACCAGGCTCTTCGGATCGGCCAGCGCGAAGCCATATTCGAAGCCCAGCACGCCATATTCGGAGAGCGGCGAATCCAGCACCTCGAACCGGCCGTGCGGCACGGTCGAGAGCGGGATATATTTGTTCTCCCTATCCTGGTCGGTCCAAACCGCGTGCCGCTGGCTGAAGGTGCCGCGCCCGGAGTCCTGGCCCGACAGACGAACGCCATAGCCTTCCGACAGCAGCGATCCGAAGGCCAGCGCCTCGCCGGTCGCCCAGTCGAAATTCTCGCCGGACTTGAACATCTCGGCCTTGGCGTCGATCACGCGCTTCAGCGTCTTGTGGACGTTGAGGCCCTCCGGAATCGCCGTCAGCGTCTTGCCCAGGCTGTCGAACAGCTTCTGGCTGATGGCGGACTCGACGCTCTGGCGGCTCGTTTCGGCATCGGCCGGCTTGTGCAGGCCCGACCACCGACCGGCGAACCAGTCGGCCTTGTTGGGCTTGTAGCTCTTGCCGGCCTCGAACTCTTCCTCCAGATGGTTGACGAAGTCGCCCGTCACCTGGGCGACGAAATCATCGTCGACCACGCCCTCCGCCTTCAGCCGCGCCGAATAGACGTCGCTGACCGGCGGATGCTGACGGATCTTCGCATACATTTGCGGCTGGGTGAAGGACGGCTCGTCGCCTTCATTGTGACCGAAGCGGCGATAGCACCACATGTCGATCACGATGTCGCGGTGGAAGGTCTGGCGATATTCCATCGCCAGCTTGCACGCGAAGGTCACCGCCTCCGGATCATCGCCATTGACGTGCAGGATCGGGGCCTGGACGCCCTTCGCCACATCGCTGGGATAAGGCGAACCGCGCGAAAATTGCGGGCTGGTCGTGAAGCCGATCTGGTTGTTGACGATGAAGTGGATGCAGCCGCCGGTATTATAGCCCGACACGCCGGAGAAGCCGAAGCATTCCCAGACGATGCCCTGCCCCGCAAAGGCCGCGTCGCCGTGGATCAGCACGGGCAGCACCTGCTCATGCTTGGCGAGGTCGTCACGGAAGGTCTGCTGCGCGCGCACCTTGCCCAGCACCACCGGATCGACGGTTTCGAGGTGCGACGGATTGGGAACCAGCGACATATGGACCTTGACGCCGTCGAACTCACGGTCGGTCGAGGTGCCGAGGTGATATTTGACGTCGCCCGATCCGCCAACATCCTCGGGATTGGCGGTGCCGCCCGAAAATTCGTGGAAGATGACGCGGAAGCCCTTGGCCATCACATTGGCGAGCACGTTCAGCCGGCCGCGATGCGCCATGCCATAGACGATCTCGCGCACGCCCTGCGCGCCGCCATATTTGATGATGGCTTCCAGCGCCGGGATCATCGATTCGCCGCCATCCAGGCCGAAGCGCTTGGTGCCGACATATTTGCGGCCCAGGAACTTCTCATATTGCTCGGCGTGGATCACCTTGGCCAGGATCGCCTTCTTGCCTTCCGGCGTGAAATGGATTTCCTTGTCCTTGCCCTCCAGACGCTCCTGCAGGAAACGGCGTTCCTCCACGTCCGCGATGTGCATATATTCCAGGCCGACATTGCCGCAATAATTGGCGCGCAGGATCGCCACGATCTCACGCACGGTCGCATATTGCAGGCCCAGCGTGCCGCCCAGATAGACCTTCTTGTCCGGATCGTTCAGGCCGTGATATTCCGGCGTCAGGTCGGCCGGCAGATCGCGTTGGGTCAACCCCAGCGGGTCGAGATTGGCAGCCAGATGACCACGTACGCGATATGTGCGGATCAACATCTGCGCGCGTATTGCATCGTCAGCCGCACTTACGGCATCGGCATCCGAAACCGCCTTGCCGCTGGCCTTGGCGGCGGCCTTCACGGCCACTTGCATCTGCGTGGGGTCAAGCGCCCCGGTCAGGTCGTCGGTGTCGATCGGCGGCCAGTTGGTGCGCGCCCAGCTCGGCCCGCGCTCAATCTCGAAGTCCTGGTTTTCGTAACCCATTTCTCTCGTCCCATGCCAACCGCGTGCAGTCGCGGGTGCGGGGTAACAGATGGCCGGGGTGCAGCCCGGCCATCTCCATGGCTGGATCAGCCCTTCAGCACTTCCAGCAGGGTCGTGCCGAGTTCGGAGGGGCTCGCCGCAACCTTGATGCCGGCTGCTTCCATCGCCGCGATCTTGCTCTCCGCGTCGCCCTTGCCGCCCGACACGATCGCGCCGGCATGGCCCATGCGGCGTCCCGGAGGCGCGGTGCGGCCCGCGATGAAGCCGGCCATCGGCTTCTTGCGGCCCTTCTTCGCTTCGTCGATCAGGAACTGGGCGGCCTGTTCTTCCGCGTCGCCGCCGATTTCACCGATCATGATGATCGATTCGGTGGCGTCGTCGGCCAGGAACAGTTCCAGCACGTCGATGAAGTTGGTGCCGTTCACCGGATCGCCGCCGATGCCGACGGCCGTGGTCTGGCCCAGGCCCGCATTGGTGGTCTGGAACACGGCTTCATAGGTCAGCGTGCCGGAGCGCGAGACGACGCCGACGCTGCCCTTGGAGAAGATGTTGCCCGGCATGATGCCGATCTTGCATTCGCCCGGCGTCAGCAGGCCGGGGCAGTTCGGGCCGATCAGGCGCGACTTCGAACCCGAAAGGGCGCGCTTCACCTTCACCATGTCCAGCACCGGAATGCCTTCGGTGATGCAGACGATCAGCGGGATTTCGGCGTCGATCGCTTCCAGGATCGAGTCGGCCGCGAACGGCGGCGGAACATAGATGACCGACGCATCGGCGCCGGTCTTCAACTTGGCTTCGGCCACGGTGTCGAACATGGGCAGGCCGATATGGGTCGTGCCGCCCTTGCCCGGCGTGACGCCGCCGACCATCTGCGTGCCATAGGCCAGGGCGGTTTCGGTGTGGAAGGTACCGGTGGCACCGGTCATACCCTGGGTGATGACCTTGGTGTTCTTGTTCACCAGAATGGACATGGGCGTCCCTTCATTTTCTGTGGACGTGGCACTTTGGGTCTAAAGGCGGACCGCCCCAGGCTGCGCACTTACCTGGGACGGTCCGGTGCAAGCTCGTTTGCGGATCAGGCCAGCGAAGGATCGATGCCCTTGCAGGCTTCCAGCAGTTCCTTGACGGCGTCGATCGACACCTGAAGGTTCGCCTTGGCTTCGTCGTCCAGTTCGATCTCGACGACCTGCTCGACACCGCCGGCGCCGATGATCACGGGCACGCCGACATAGAGATTGTCGACGCCGTACTGGCCGGTCAGGTTGGCGGCGCAGGGCAGCAGGCGCTTCTTGTCGCCCAGATAGGCTTCAGCCATGGCGATGGCGCTGGTGGCCGGCGCATAGAAGGCCGAGCCGGTCTTCAGCAGCGCGACGATCTCGCCGCCGCCCGAACGGGTGCGCTGCACGATGGCGTCGATGCGCTCCTTGGTCGAGCGGCCCTGCTTGATCAGGTCGGGAACCGGGATGCCCGCGACGGTCGAATATTCGATCACCGGGACCATCGTGTCGCCATGGCCGCCGAGCACGAAGCTGGTGACGTCCTTGGCCGACACGTTGAATTCTTCCGCGAGGAAATGGTTGAAGCGCGACGAGTCGAGCACGCCCGCCATGCCGACCACCTTGTTGTGCGGCAGGCCGGAAAATTCGCGCAGCGCCCACACCATCGCGTCGAGCGGGTTGGTGATGCAGATGACGAAGGCGTCGGGCGCGTTGGCGGCGATGCCCTCGCCCACGGCCTTCATGACCTTGAGGTTGATGCCCAGCAGGTCGTCGCGGCTCATGCCCGGCTTGCGGGCGACGCCGGCGGTGACGATGATGACGTCCGCGCCCGCAATGTCGGCATAATCGTTGGAGCCGGTGATCTTCGCATCGAAGCCTTCGACCGAAGCGCATTGCGACAGGTCGAGCGCCTTGCCCTGCGGCACGCCTTCGACGACGTCGAAGAGGACGATGTCGCCAAGCCCCTTGAGAGCCGCCAGATGCGCGAGCGTGCCACCGATATTACCAGCGCCGATAAGCGCGATCTTCTTACGGGCCATATGCAATCATCCTCCAAGCCGTAAACTGGAATTGCCAAGAAACCGGAACTGAAAGTGCGCTTAGGCCTATCCGCCCTAGGTTTCAACCGCGCAAAGGCCCGCATGCCAATTTATCTTTGCAATTCATTCGCAATTTCATTAATAGCCGTTTCGCCTCTGTCGCTCACGCGCTCCTACCCTAGCGCATGGCCCTTCCCCACAGCGGCCACCTGCCGCACGCCTCCCTTCAATGGGAGCGTGCGGACCCTTTTTTCCAGAGCAGACAATGGCGAATTCGACGGAGCGAGATTATTTCTCGCCGTGGCCCAGCGCCAGATAGTCGTCGGACTGCATTTCCATCAGGCGGGATACGGTGCGCTCGAACTCGAACGCGCCATCGCCCTCCGGGTAGAGACGCGCCGGTTCCGCATCGGCGGAGGCGAGCAGTTTCACCTTATATTCGTAGAGCGCGTCGATCAGCGTCACGAAACGCGCGGCCTCATTGCGTTTCTCCGGCCCCAGCACCGGAATGCCGACGATGATGACGGTGTGATATTTGCGGGCGATCGCCAGATAGTCCGGCGCGCCCCGGGCCTCGACGCAGAGGCGCTTGAAGGAAAAGACGGCGACGCCCTTCAGGCTCTTGGGCACATGCAGCGTCCGGCCGCCCTGCACCTTGATGTCCTCGGCCGGAACCTTCGCCCGGTCTTCGACCGGATAGTCGGTCAGGCGGAAAAAGGCTTCCGACAGCGCCCTCGTCGCTTCCGGACCGTTGGGCGCGTGCCACAGGGTCGCATCGCCCAGGCGATCGCGGCGATAGTCCGTCGGACCGTTCAGGGTCATGACGTCCAGCTTCGCCTTGATGAGGTCGATGAAGGGCAGGAAAAGCTGGCGGTTGAGACCGTTCTTGTAGAGTTCGTCCGGCTCGCGGTTGGAGGTGGTGACGATCGTCACCCGCTTTTCCAGCAAGCCGGTAAAGAGCCGCGACATGATCGCGGCATCGGCCATATTGTTGACAACCATCTCGTCGAAACAGAGCAGCCGCGCCTCCTCCGCCAGCGACTCGACGACCGGGGGGATCGGGTCGCCCGTCTCCGACTTGCGCGCCTCAGCCAGCCGGGCATGGACATCGAGCATGAATTCGTGGAAATGGGCGCGCTTCTTGCGCTGGACATGCACCGTGTCGAAGAACAGGTCCATCAGCATCGACTTGCCGCGCCCGACGCCGCCCCACATGTAAAGGCCGCGCGGCGGTTCCGGCGCCTTTCGCAGCAGCCTCCACAAGGTCGAACCGCGCGGCGGCGACGCCTCCAGTTCCTGCTGGAGCCGGTCCAGGCGCATCGCCGCCGCCCGCTGGTCGGGGTCGGGCCGCAATTCGCCTGCGGCCACGAGCGCGTCGTAACGGGCGATGACGCTGCTCACCCTGGCAGCGGCTTCTTGGGTTCGGGCGCCTTGCGCACGGTCGCGGTGGATGCCGCGATCAGGTCGTCATCCTGGGAAATGGTCAGGCGCAGGAACATCAGCCGCCCCGTCTCCCGCAGCAATTCGACCTCCGCGCGCAGGACGGGACCGATCTTTCCGGAGCCACAATATTGCATGCTGAGGTCAACGGTCACCGCCGCCGCCTGTTCCGGACGCCCCATCGCCGCCAGGGCCGCGAAATAGGCATGATCGGCAAATCCGGCGAGAAAGCCGCCATGCAGCGCTCCCAACCGGTTGGCGTGCGACGGCAGGCTTTCCAGCATGACCGTCGCCCTGCCCGCCGCATCGCTGCGCGAATAGCTGGTGCCGATGGCCGAGTCGAGGAACGTGCCCGGCGCCGTGTCGGTCCAGCACGACCAGCCCGCCCAGGGCCCTTCGGCCACCGGGCTCAGATGACCCGCTCCGTCGCTCACCGTGTCAGAGTTGCCGCTCGACCATCATCTTCTTGGTTTCCGCAATCGCCTTGGCCGGGCTCAGGCCCTTGGGGCAGACATTCGCGCAGTTCATGATGGTGTGGCAGCGATAGAGGCGGAAGGGATCCTCCAGCTCGTCCAGACGCTCGCCGGTATATTCGTCGCGGCTGTCGGCCAGCCAGCGATAGGCCTGGAGCAGGATCGCCGGGCCCAGGAACTTGTCGCTGTTCCACCAGTAGCTGGGGCAGGAGGTCGAGCAGCAGGCGCACAGGATGCACTCATAGAGGCCGTCCAGCTTCTCGCGGTCGGCGGGCGACTGGAGCCGTTCCTTGCCGCTGGGCGCCGGGCTGACGGTTTGCAGCCAGGGCTTGATGCTGTTGTACTGGGCGTAGAAATGGGTGAAGTCGGGGACCAGATCCTTGATGACGTCCATGTGCGGCAGCGGCGTGACGCGCACTTCCTTGCCCGCGCATTCCTCGATCGAGGTGGTGCAGGCCAGGCCGTTGCGGCCGTTCATGTTCATCGAGCAGGAACCGCAAATGCCCTCGCGGCAGGAACGGCGGAAGGTCAGCGTCGGATCATATTCATTCTTGATCTTCAGCAGCGCGTCCAGAACCATCGGCCCGCAATTGTCGAGATCGATCTCGAACGTGTCGTAGCGCGGATTCTGCCCGGAGTCGGGATCGTAGCGATAGACCTTGAAGCTCTTGACGTTCGTCGCGCCGTCGGGCGCCTTGTGGGTTACGCCCTTGGCGCTGATCTTGCTGTTCTTGGGCAGCGAAAATTCGGCCATTGCTCGTCAAGCCTCTTCGGATAATCCTTCAGTCGGCGTTGCGCATAACAAAAAATCTGCAAAGGTCCAGCACTGACGCAATGCAAAAAACGGGTTGCTTGATTTGTGGCGGTCCTGATCGCTACGGCGCGGCACACCCTGGAGAGCCAGCCCGTTGCCGACCGACATCGCCTTCCTCGCCATTGCCGAAGCCCATCAGGTCTATCACTGGCTGCCGGCCGCGCTTGCCCTGTCGCGCCGGGCGGGGGTGAAGGTGCATGTGCTTTCCCCCTCCCGCCTGATCCTGGATCTGGTCGCCAGCTATGATCCGGAAGGCGCGCTGGACCTCATCCGCCTGCGCAGGCCGCCCGCCCAACCCGACTCGCTGTTCCGCCAGCCGTCGCGTTTCCTGACGCTGATGCTGAACTATGCGACGGTCCGCCGCTTTCCCCTGTTGGTGACGACGGAGATTTCCAGCGGCTGGCTGCGCACCATGCCCGGCTTTTCCGCCCGCATGATCCAGATCAAGCATGGCGCGGGCGACCGGGAGGGCGGGTACAAGGCGCGCCATTCCGCCTTCGACCTGACGCTGGTCGCGGGCGAGAAGGACCGGCGGCGGCTGATCGACCGCGGGCTCTGCACGGCACAGGATTGCGCGGTCGGCGGCTATGCGAAGTTCGAGCTGAAGGCCGCGCGGCAACGCTTTTTCGACAATGACCGGCCGGTGCTGCTCTACAATCCGCATTTCGATGCCGAATTGTCGTCCTGGCCTCGCCATGGGCCGGAGGTGCTGGCGGCGCTGGAAGCGCTGGAGGGGTGGAACGTCATCATCGCCCCCCATACCAAGCTTGCCTGCCGCACCGCGCCGATCCGCACGACGGCGCCCCATATCCGCGTCGACATGGGCAGCCGTCATTCCATCGACATGAGCTATACGATGAGCGCGGACGTCTATCTGGGCGACGTGTCGAGTCAGGTCTATGAATATCTGCTCCATCCCCGCCCCTGCATCTTCCTCAATCTCGACCGGCGCGACTGGCGCGGCGATGAGGCCTTTGCCCATTGGCGGCTGGGACAGGTGATCGAGGATATGGGCGCCCTGCCACAGGCGCTTGATCGCGCGGCGGACTTGCAAGCCGGGTTCGTTGATGCTCAGGAAGCGGCCATGTCCGATTCCATCGACCGATCGCCCACGCCCGCTTCCGAAAGGCAGGCCGACCTCATCCTCGATTTCGCCCGGAAATCCGAAAGGACCGCCGCCGCATGACGCAGACGATCATGACCGCGCTGGGGCCGGTGCGGCTGCTGGGCGACAATGCGACCCGTATCTGGGGCATGTCCAATGCCGAGCGCTGCCGCCGCATGGCCGAAAGCGCGGCGAAGAACGGCAGCGCATTGGCCGAGGGGCAAGAACTGCTGTTCAACCTGAGCTACGCCTTCGATCCGATGCTGCTGCGGCTGGTGCTGGAGGAGCCGGGGACGGTCTTCGCCTGGGGCGCGGTACCGATCGTCGGGCAAGTGCCGGCAGGCAGCGATCCGCTGAGCGCGCCGCATGTCGTCGATCTGTCGGATGGGCGGAAGCTCTATAACCGGCAGCTCCGCAAGCTGGAGCAGCCCTTCGTCCGGGAACTGACGCCCGCGACCCGGCGCGGCATCGAACGGCAAAGCTATTTCGGCGCCTATAAGGGCGTCACCGACCTGCTGACCAAATATCTCTGGCCCGAATTGGCGCTGTGGCTGACGCGGCTGGCCGCCTCCATCGGCATGACGCCCAATATGGTGACGGCCATCGGCGCGACGCTGTGCGTGCTGGCGACCTGGTTCTTCGCCCAGGGGCTTTACTGGACTGGCATGCTTGCCGGCTTCGTCTTCATGGTGCTGGACACGGTGGACGGGAAGCTGGCCCGCTGCACCATCACCTCGTCCAAATGGGGCAATGTGGCGGACCATGGCGTCGACCTGATCCATCCGCCCTTCTGGTGGTATTTCTGGGGCGTGGGGCTGTCGGCCTGGGGGCTGGCGCTGCCGACGCAGACTTTCGCGCTGGTGATGGCGGCCGTGATCGCGGGCTATGTGCTCCAGCGGCTGATCGAGGGGATGTTCATCAAGGATTTCGGCATGGACATCCATGTCTGGGGCCGGTTCGATAGCTGGTTCCGGCTGATCACCGCGCGGCGCAACCCGAATATGGTGATCCTGTTCGTCGCGCTGCTGGCCGGGCGGCCGGACATCGGGCTGATCGCGCTCGCCTGGTGGACGATCATCTCGCTGGGCGTCCATGCGGTGCGGCTGATGCAGGCCTATGGCGTGAAGCGCTCCGGGCGGCCCATCGTCAGTTGGATGGAGGCAAGGGCATGAACGCGACCATCGAGAAATTCGGCTATCCCGCGACCCTGATCGCGGAGTTCGCGCATTGGCTGGTGTTGCTGCGCCCCGCCCAGCCGACGCTCGGATCGCTGGTGCTGGCGGCGAAGTCCGATGCCACGGCCTTTGGCGACCTGCCGGCGGAAGCGCATGCCGAACTGGCGGTTGCCACCAAGGCAATAGAAAGCGCGCTGGCTCAGGCAGTCGACTTCCAGAAGATCAATTATCTGATGCTAATGATGGTGGACCCACACGTCCATTTCCATGTGCTGCCCCGCCATGAGGGCAGCCGCGAGCATGAGGGCCTGCGGATAACGGACGCCGGATGGCCGGGACAGCCCGACCTTGGCAGCGCGGTGAAGCTCGACCCCGATCAGATCGCCGCGCTGACGGGCTGGCTCAGGCCCTATTTCGCGTAACGCCCCTCGGCCAGCCAGCGGGCGGTGAGCCTCTTCGCCGCCTCCACATCCTGCGGGAAGTCGACTTCCTGCCAGTCCAGCCCCTCGATGGAGACGGTGCCGACGCGGTTGCCCTTGGCGATGATGTCGATGGCGCGCAGATACCAGCGCTCGACGCCCTCGGGCGTGCGCATCATCTGGTCGATCTGGTTGCGGAAGATCGCCGGCCCCTCGCCCTTGAAGGCCAGCATGCCGATGGATTCGGCATTGGTGTCATGGGGCAGCAGCCGCTTGCCGATGGCAAGCAGGCGGCCGGTCTCGTCCCGGTTCACCTTCATGTCGTCATCGTCATAATCGCCGGGCTTGACGTCCACGGTCACGGTGATGGCGTCCTCCGCCCCCGCGATCAGCTTGCCGACGATCTCGTCCGAAACGATGGTGTCGCCGTTCAGGATGATGAAGTCCCGATCCATCTCCTCCCGCACGATCCAGCAGGTGCCGAGATTGTCCGCCACCTGAAAGAAGGGGTTGAAGACCGTGCGGATGCGCGCGCCGGTGTCGCGATAGAGTTGCAGCGCATGATCCTCCACCCGTTCGGTGCGGAAACCGGTGACGACGACGATGTCGGTCACGCCATTGGCCACCAGCGCGGCGACCTGCCAGCTGATGAGGGTGCGGCCGTTGAAGTCGATCATGCATTTGGGCACGTCGCGGGTCAGCGGAAGCAGGCGCGATCCCTGGCCTGCGGAAAGGATGATGGCTTTCGAGATAGTCATGCGTCGGGCCATTAAAGCAAAGACAGGCCGATGGACAGGCCATGTTGCATCACAGCCGGCCCAATCCTAGATAGACCCGCGCCGGTCGGTCGGCGATCAGGAAAGGCCGGAACCCAAGTGACGAGCAAGCGCGGATCGGCTGGCGCTCAGGAAGGCTTCGCCCGCATCCTGGCGAATACCGGCTGGCTGCTGGGCGGCAAGGGCGTGGGCGCGGTGCTGAGCCTTGCCTATCTGGCCATCGTCACGCGAACGCTGGGCGTCGCGGATTTCGGCCGGTTCGCGCTGGTGCTGAGCGCCGCCAACGTCATCAAGACCCTGATGAGCTTCGACAGCTGGCAGATCGTCGTGCGCTATGGCCAGCCGCATCTGGCCGCGGGCGACGGCGATGCGCTGAACCGGGTGCTGCGCTTCTGCATCCTGATCGACCTTGGCTCCGCCGTGGCGGGCGGGCTGATCGCGGCCTTCATCATCCTCGCTTTCGGACCGCTGATGGAATTGTCGGCGGGCATGGGGTGGCAGGCCTGGATCTTCTGCATGGTGATGATGATCACCATCCGCTCCAGCCCGACCGGCGTGCTGCGGCTGTTCGACCGGTTCGATTCGGGCGCCTTTGCCGAAACCATGATCCCGGTCGGGCGGATGATCGGCGCCGGGCTGGCCTGGGTGCTGATGCCCGATGTCACCGGCTTCCTGATCGCCTGGGGCGCCGCCGAACTGCTCTGCGCGATCAGCTATTGGTGGCTGGCGCTGCGCGTCGGGGGCGAAAGGCTGGGGCGCTGGCGGTCCGGCCGGGCGCTGGACGCGCGCAGGGAAAATCCCGGCATCGTCGGCTTTCTCACCGCCACCAATTTGCAGACGACCCTGTCATCCGTGGGCCAGCAGGTGGCCGTGCTGGTGGTCGGCCTGTTCGTGGGACCGGCGGGGGCTGGCCTCTACCGGCTTGCCAACCAGCTCGCCAATTCCCTGACAAAGATTTCCAGCCTGCTCTCCCGCAGCATCTTCGTGGAACTGAGCCGCACCCATTCCAGCCATGGCCATGAGGCGCTGGGTACACTGTTCCGGCGGACCAACCGGCTGGCGCTGATCGCAGGGGCCGTGATCATCGCCCTCATCCTGACCATCGGCCATCCGCTGCTGGGGCTGATCGCCGGCAAGGCATTTCTGCCGGCCTATCCGCTGCTGCTGCTGCTGGGGATCGCGGCCTGCATCGACCTGGTCGGGGTGAGCTATCGTCCGCTGCTGATGGCGACCGACCGGGCCAGCCTGTCGCTGCGCATCACGCTGGTTTCGACCGCCTTGCTGCTGGGGATGCAGGCGGCCTTGTTGCCGATCTATGGCACGGTCGGGGCGGCAAGCGCGAATATCGTCGCCGCGATCGCGGGCTTTGCCATGATGGGGCTGGCGAGCCGACGGGTTTTGACACGGCCCGGCATGAAGGAAGCAGGCTGAACTAACGGAACCGCGCCGGAGAATAAGGCGCCGGATCGATCCCCATGATCTGCGGCGGCAAAGCCTCTCCCCTGAGAAGGGCAGCGCCCAGCAAGGCCGCAGCGGGCGAGGTCTGGATGCCGAACCCGCCCTGCCCCGCAAACCAGAAAAAGCCCCGCGCCGCCGGATCGAAGCCATAGACCGGCGCCCGGTCGCGGGAGAAGCTGCGCAGCCCGGCCCATTTGCGTTCCACCGCCTCGACCGGCCAGTCGACCACTGCCTCGAAGCGGGCGATCGCTTCCGCCACCGCCATTTCCTCCGGCGCGGCGTCGCAGGGCGGCGAAGGCTCCTCGTCATGGGGCGTGAGCCAGACCCGGCCCTCCCCCTCCGGCTTGAAATAGAATTGCGAGGCAAGGTCCATGACCAGCGGCAGATCGGCCGCAGGCATGGCAGGCACGCGCAACTGCACCACTGTCCGCCGCAGCGGCGCAATGCCAATCGGCGCGACCCCGCAGGCCCGGGCCACATCGTCCGCCCAGGCCCCCGCCGCGTTGACGATCATCCTGCAATCGATCGCGCCCCTGTCCGTTTCGACCCGCCAGCCGCCGTCCCGCGCCTCGGCACGCCGCAACGCCGTCGCCAGCCGCACCTCGCCGCCCAGGCGACGGAACAGCCGCAACCAGGCCTGATGCAACGCCGCCACGTCGATGTCGCACACACCCGGCTCCAGCACGCCCAGCGTCCATTCCGGCCGCAGTCCGGGGACAAGCCCGGCAGGCTCGACCGGAACCAGGTCCACCTTGCCGCCGAACTGCTCCAGCAGGCGGTCCCGCGCCGCCGCATCGCCTGCCCGCCCGATATGCAACGTCCGGCGCGGCGTCAGGAAAGGGGTGTCGGAAAAGTCCGGATCGGGCGCGGCCAGCATCGGTCCCGACGCCGTGGTCAGGGGCTGAACCGCCAGCCCGCCATAGGTCTCCTCCCAGAAGGAAACCGCCCGCCCCGTCGCGTGATAGCCGGCGCTCGGCTCCATCTCCAGCATCAGCACGCTGGCACGGTCCGCCAGCACCGCGCCAAGGCTCGCCCCGGCGATCCCGCCGCCGACAATCACGATGTCGGGCCGGTTCATTCCAGTCCGGCCCGGTCGGGGGCGACTTCATCCAGAAAGCAATCGATCCGCGCCAGGGCATCCAGCCGCACCGGGTCCAGCTCCCGCAATATCTCGTGCGCGGCCTCCCGCCCATAGACATGCAGCCGCGCGCCGGCAATCCGCGCCGCGATCCGGGCGATGGCAGGCGTGGAGACGAGCCGGTCGGTCCGCGCCGCCAGGATGAGCAGGGGCATGGCAATCCGCTCGATCGCGCGCCCCTGCTCCAGCGCGCGGGTCGAATGCAGCGCCTGCGCCACCCACTTCCAGCTCGGCGGGCCCAGCGCCACCTCCCTGCTATGGTCGCGCCACCACAGCTCATCGGCATAGCGTTCGGGATCGTGGGTCAGCCGCTTCTGCCGCATGCGCCGCTGGCGTTCCGACTCCTCCTTCTGCGTCCACGCCTGCTTTTCGGCAAAGCCCAGGGCGCACATCGCTTCGGCAATGGCCACCGCCAGCCAGCGCGGCAGGGGCGCGGTGTGCAGTCCCATCATCGGCGCGACCGTCACGGCGGCATCGGGCGGAGCCATCCCCTCCGCCAGCGCGCGCAGCAACAGATGGCCGCCCATGCTGTGACCGACGATCACGCTCGGCCCCACCCCCTGCCCGCGCCAATCGGTGGCGAAGGCTTCAAGGTCGGCGATCCACTGTCCGAAATCGTCGATATGGCCGCATAGCGGATCGCCGGTCGTGCGGCCCGATCCGCCCTGACCGCGCCAGTCGAAGCCGGTGACCGCCCAGCCCCGGTCGGCCCAGTGGCGGATGACCTCAAGATATTTCTCGATCATGTCGCCGCGTCCGCCCAGCACCAGCATCCGGCCGCGACGACCTTCGCCCAGCCGGTAGCGGCGAAGGCGCCAGCCATCCGGCGCGGTCCAGTAATCGAGCCGCCCGTCCATCGGCCAGGCGCGCCGGTCGAAAGCAACGGGAACGAAACGGGGCGAATCCATGCGCCGCATGGTTACGCTTTGGTAAGCCATGCGGTCTATAGTTTCGAACCCATGACGGGGGATATTTTCCAAATGGCGCTGATCGGCGCCCTGACAGTGCTGCTGATCGTGGCGTCCGTCACCGATTTGCGGTCGCGCATCATCTCCAACCGGCTCAACCTGACGGTGGCCGCGCTGGCGCCGCTCTGGTGGCTGGCCTGCGGCCTGCCCTTCTGGCCGGGTATGGCGGTGCAGCTGCTGGTGGCGCTGATCGTGTTCATGGCGTTCGCCGCCCTGTTCGCGCTCGGCTGCATGGGCGGCGGCGACGTGAAGCTGCTGGGCGCGCTGGCGCTCTGGTTTCCATGGCAGGCGACCCTGTCGATGCTGATGCTGATGGCGGTGCTGGGGGGCATCGTCACCATCGTGACCGTCGTGCACCATCGCATGACCCGGCGGCTGGGCCAGCCGCAAATCCCCTATGGCATCGCCATCTCGTTCGCGGCGCTTTGGCTGCTTGGCGAACGATATATTAACCAATTTGCGTGAATAAACGGGGGCTCGGGCGCAACTCGTCCGATTGAGGGAGGCGAATTTCATCATGGATGCCAAGAAGATCGTGCTGCTGGTGGGGGCGCTGATCATAGCGGTCACTACAGCCCTGCTTGCACGCAACATGCTGAGTTCGTCGAGCGCACCGCAAGCAGGCGCCTCGTCCATGCCGGTCGAGGCTGACCAGCCCCATGTGCTGGTCGCGACCAAGGCCCTGCCGGTGGGCACCATCCTGGATGCGGAGAGCTTCCGCTTCCAGCCCTGGCCCAAGGATCTGGTCGAGCAGGCCTATTATATCAAGGGCCAGGCCGATCCGCAGAAGCTGGTGGGCAGCGTCATCCGCACCGCCATTTCCGCCGGCCAGCCGATGACCCTGGGGTCGGTGATCAAGCCGGGCGATCGCGGTTTCCTGGCCGCGGCCCTCGGGCCGGGCATGCGCGCCGTGACCGTGCCGGTGTCGGCGCAGAATTCAGTGGCGGGCTTCGTCTTTCCGGGCGACCGCGTCGACCTGATGCTGACGCAGAGCGTCAGCGGCGGCGGCGAAGGCGAACCGCTCAAGGTCTCTGAAACCATCCTGCGCAACCTGCGCGTGCTCGCCACCGATCAGCGCATGGACGCGCTGGGTGCCGACGGCAAGCCGGTGGTTCAGACCTATTCCAACGTCACCATCGAAGTGACGCCGAAGATTGCGGAGAAGATCGCGGTGGCCCAGACCATCGGCTCGCTCTCGCTCTCGCTGCGCTCGCTCGCGGACAACAGTTCCGAACTGGACGCGGCCATTGCCGGCAGCGACGTCGACCTGCCGGACGGCAGCAATCCCAATGCGGAAAAGAAGCTGCTGGCCAGCATCGCCGCTCGCCCCGTCGACAAGGGCAGCACCTATTCCACAGGCGCCGACGTCTCGCGCTATCAGCGCAGCAGCGTCCCCGCCAAGCCTTTGCAGGCGATGGCTGCTGGCGGCTCTCCCGTCATCGGCGCGCCGGTCGGCGGAGGCATTGTCGGCCAGGGGCCGGTAATCCGCGTCGCCCGCGGAACCAGCGTGACCGTCGTTCCGGTCGGGGGGAAGTAAGATGAAGGGGTTCACTGTTCACACCCGTGCGGCCAGGCCGCACACCCTCTCGGCTCTTGCGGCCAAGCCGCTGCTCGGCCCCGCAATCGCGCTCGGCCTGGCGGTTGCAGCCGCGGCCGCGCCGACCACCGCGCTCAACGCCGCGCCTGCCTCCATGCAGGACAATGCGATCCTGCTCTCCGTGGGCGGCAGCAAGGTCATCAACCTGCCGGCCAAGATGTCGGACGTGGTGATCGGCGATCCGGATGTGGTCGACGTTCACGTCCGTTCGCAGAACCAGCTTTACCTGATCGCGAAGAAGGCAGGCGAAACCACCGTCTTCGCGACGGCGACGAACGGCAAGGTGCTGTTTTCCGGGACGGTGCGGGTCGGCAACAACCTGACCAGCATCGACGACATGCTGAAGCTGGCGATGCCGAACGCGGACATCGCCGTCAACAAGATGAACGGCATGGTCCTGCTGACCGGCACCATCGCCGCGCCGGAAGATGCGGCGGAGGCCGAAAGGCTGACCCAGGCCTTCGTCGGCAAGGAAGTGACCGTGGTCAGCCGCCTGCGCACCGCGACGCCGCTTCAGGTCAACCTGCAGGTCAAGATTGCCGAAGTCAGCAAGGATGTTGGCCATAAGATCGGCATCAGCCTTGCCTCCCGCGATCCTGGACTGGGCAAGGTCGTCGGCAATATTGGCGGCGGCATCCGTAATCCGCTGACCTTCAATGCCGATGGCGGCGGGACGTTCAACAACCTCTACGATGGCAGCTACACGCTCGGCGGCGTCGCCCGTATCCTGGGCATGGACATCGGTGCCGCTCTGGACCTTGCGGAATCGAGTGGTCTTGCCACCACCTTGGCCCAACCCAACCTGACCTCGCTCTCGGGTGAAACCGCCAGCTTCCTGGCAGGCGGCGAATATCCCTACACAATCAGCAATGGCACGCAGGGTAACAGCATCGAGTTCAAGCAATATGGCGTGCAGTTGGCCTTTACACCAACCGTACTTGCTGATGGCCGCATTTCGCTGCGAGTCCGCCCAACCGTGTCGAGCTTGGACTTCTCCGTTGATTCCAGCGTTCCGGCCCTCAAGAGCCGCACCGCCGAAACGACGGTGGAACTGGGTTCAGGTCAGGCCTTCATGATCGCGGGGCTTTTGAGCAGCGAAACGGCGAACAATATCAACAAGGTTCCCGGCCTGGGCAATCTGCCGATCTTGGGGAGCCTCTTCAAGTCGCGCAGCTTCCAGCGCAACGAGACGGAACTCGTTATTCTCGTCACCCCCTATCTGGTGAAGCCGATGAATGCTTCGGACGTGCGCCTGCCGACGGACGGTTTCCGCAACGCCAATGAAGGTCAGGGACTGTTCCTCCAGCAGATGCACGACGGTGTCAGCGGGGCCCGTTCCCCCATGCCGAGCCGCGCGCCGGGCGCTCCGGCACCCGCGCCGGGTCCGCAAAGCTCGGCCGCTCTGCCGCCGGTCGCCTCTCGTGACACCGGCAAGCGTTCGAAGGACGCCGCGCCCGGCTTCAGCTTCTGATCCGAAGGACGAAAGACATGACTTTCCAGTCTCGCAAGACCCCCGTCCTCCCCGGCCTTGTCCGCCTTGGCGCGCTCGCGCTGATGGCCCTGCCGCTCGCCGGCTGCCAGACCGACCAGGCCGCCAATCGCGGCGTGCAGTCGGTCCATCAGCCGGTCGTCAGCCACACCGCCTTCACCTATGATGTGCAGGCGGGCCCCGATGGCGGCCTCACCGCATCGGAGGCGCGCCGGCTGGACGACTGGTTCGTTTCCATCGGCCTTGGCTATGGCGATCAGGTCGCCGTGGCGACGGATGCGGGCTATTACAGCCCTGCCCTGCGCGAAGGCATAGCCGATGTGGTGGCGCGCCACGGCATGCTGGTGGGCGAAGACGGCACCGCCGTCGCCGGCACCGCGCCACAGGGCGCCGTGCGCCTGATCGTGCGCCGCGCCACCGCCAGCGTGCCCGGCTGCCCCGACTGGTCGGACAAGCCGGAAACCGACCAGCAACTGGGCGCATCGACCAATTTCGGCTGCGGCGTGAACGGCAATCTGGCCGCGATGATCGCCAATCCGGAGGATCTGGTGCGCGGCCAGACCACCGACAGCGATCTGCGCACCGCCACGTCCAACCGCGCGATTTCGACCTATCGCGAAAAGGCGCCGACCGGTTCCGGCGACCTCAAGACCCTGTCGGGAGGCAATTGACATGAACGCACCCTGGAAACCCGGCGCATCCGGCCAGCGTGACCCCTTCCATGCCTTCGTCTGCGACGATCACAGTTTCGACCTGCTGCGCGTCGTCGCGGCGGAAATGGGCTGGGCGCCGGAAAAGGTGAACAAGGGCGGCATGCGCAACGCCGTGCAGTCCCTGTCGATCACCGCTTCGCCGCAGATCCTGTTCATCGACATGTCGGAAAGCGGCGATCCGCTGAATGACATCAACAGCCTGGCCGAAGTGTGCGAGCCCGGCACGGTCGTCATCGCGGCAGGCCAGGTCAATGACGTGCGCCTCTATCGCGACCTGCTGGCCAGCGGCATCCAGGACTATCTGCTGAAGCCCTTCGGCGCGGACCAGTTGCGCGACGCGCTGGCGCAGGCGCAGGCCGTATTCTTCGCGCCACGCGATGCGGGGCCGGAACGGCCGCACATGACCACGGCGGTCATCGGCACGCGCGGCGGCGTGGGCGCGTCCAGCTTGGCAACCTCGCTCGCCTGGCTGCTCAGCGACAAGAAGCAGCGCCCGACCGCCCTTCTCGACCTGGACGTCCATTTCGGCACCAACGCGCTGGCGATGGACCTGGAGCCAGGGCGCGGCCTGACCGACGCCATCGAAAATCCCAGCCGCATCGACGGTCTGTTCATCGAACGCGCCATGGTGCGCGCGAGCGACATGCTGGCGATCCTGTCGGCCGAAGCGCCGATCAGCCAGCCCCTGCTGACCGATGGCGGCGCCTTCTACCAGTTGCTGGAGGAGTTCCGCGCGGCTTTCGAATGCAGCGTCATCGACCTGCCGCGCGCCATGCTGATCCAGCATCCGCATCTGATGAGCGACGTGAACGTCACCGTCGTGGTCACGGAACTGACGCTGGCGGCGGCGCGGGATTCGATCCGCATCCTGTCCTGGCTCAAGACCAACGCCCCGCAGTCGCGCGTGCTGGTGGTCGCCAACCGCGTCCACCCCGGCGCGCCGGAAATCAGCCGCAAGGATTTCGAACAGTCGATCGAGCGCAAGGTGGACGTGCTGATCCCCTTCGACCTCAAGGTCGCCTCGCAGGCCGCCAAGCTGGGCAAGACGCTGGCGGAGACGGCCAAGGGCAGCAAGGTCGGGGCCGCCTGCAACACCCTGCTGGATGCGGTATTGGGCGCGGCGGAGGAGGCGGAAGCCGATGAAGGCCGCGCGACCTCGTCGAAGAAGGGCGATTCCCTGCTGGGCAAGATCAGCGATCTCAAGAGCATGATCCCTTCGCGCCGCAAGGGCAAGGCTTCGGCCTGAACAGGATGGGCCGTGCCGCCTGGGGGCGGCATGGCCGCTTTGATGGAACCGGATAAGAAACGGGCAGGCACATGAACGGCAATATCATCCTGATGGCGGTGCTGCTCGCAACCATGCTGGGCCTGATCGTCATGGCTTTTGGCGGCCCGTCGCCCGAAAAGGCGCAGAAGCGCCGCATGGAACTGATCCGCGGCCGGCACAGCGATTCCACCGACGCCATATTGGAAGCGCGCATGCGCAAGGCGATCTCGAACCGCCCGGCCGGCAATGAATCGTCGATGCTGGTGTCCCTGGTGCCCAATCCGGAAAACCTCGCCAAGCGTATCCGCATGACCGGCAAGAAATGGACCGTCAGCCAGTATATGACCGCCTGCGCCGTCATCTTCCTGCTGCTGTCCGCCGTGCTGATGCTGCGCGGATTCCCGCCGCTGTTCGCCGTGATGCTGGGCCTCGCGGCGGGGCTTGGCCTGCCGCATATGTGGATCAGCCGGCTCATCAAGGGCCGCGTGCTGAAATTCAACGCCAAGTTTCCAGACGCATTGGAACTGCTGACCCGGGGCCTGCGCTCGGGCCTTCCCATTGCCGAGACGCTGAACGTCGTGTCGAGCGAAGTGCCGGGACCGGTGGGCGAGGAATTCAAGCTGATCACCGAACGCATCAAGATCGGCAAGACCATGGATCAGGCGTTGCAGGAGACCGCCGACCGGCTGGGCACGCCCGAGTTCCAATTCTTCGTCATCAGCCTGGCGATCCAGCGCGAAACCGGCGGCAATCTGGCGGAAACCCTGTCCAACCTCGCCAACGTGCTGCGCCAGCGCGCGCAGATGAAGCTCAAGATCCGGGCGATGTCCTCAGAATCCAAGGCGTCGGCCTATATTATCGGCGTGCTGCCGTTCCTGGTCTTCGGCCTGATCTGCTACATCAACTACAACTATATGTCGCCCTTCTTCACGCCCGATCCGGCCGGGATTTTCGGGCTTTCGACCATGCAGGTCATCGGCATCGGCGGCATGTGCTGGATGGCGATCGGCGCTTTCATCATGGCGCAGATGATCAACTTCGAAATCTGAGGAAGCCGACAAGATGGAAAGCACACCCGTCCCCGCCGGCACCCTCTTCGGCCTGACCGCCACCGATTTCGGCACGCTGCTCGCCGCCCTGGCGACACTGGCGACGCTGTTCGCGCTTTATGCGGTCATGACCGTGCGCGATCCGATGGCAAAGCGCGTCAAGGCGCTCAACGAACGGCGGGAACAGCTGAAGGCCGGCATCACCGCCTCCACCGCGCGCCGCCGCGCCAAGCTGGTGAAGAAGAACCAGACGACCGACCAGATGCGGTCGCTCCTCTCCAGCCTGAAGGTGCTGCAGGACGATCAGCTCAAGGAAGCGCAGATCAAGCTGGCCCAGGCCGGCATCCGGTCGAAGGACTGGGCGGTCGCGGTGATCTTCGGCCGCATGATCCTGCCGATCGTCATCGGCGGCATGGCGGCGCTGCTGCTCTATGCGGTGGGCATCTTCCCCGAATGGGGCGGCGCGAAGCGCTTCATGGCGTTCGCCGGCGCGTTGCTGCTGTCCTACAAGGCGCCCGACATCTTCATCGACAACAAGATCCAGAAGCGTTCCGCCGCGATCCGCAAGGGGCTGCCCGACGCGCTGGACCTGCTGGTGATCTGCGCCGAGGCTGGATTGACCGTCGACGCCGCCTTCAGCCGCGTCGCCCGTGAACTGGGCAAGGCCTATCCGGAACTGGGCGATGAATTCCATCTGACCGCCATCGAGCTCAGCTTCCTTACGGAGCGGCGCATGGCCTTCGAGAACCTGGCCACCCGCGTCAAGCTGGACGCGATCAAGGGCGTGGTCACGACCATGATCCAGACGGAAAAATACGGCACGCCGCTGGCTTCGGCTCTGCGCGTGCTGTCCGCCGAATTCCGCCACGAACGCATGATGCGTGCCGAGGAAAAGGCCGCGCGCCTGCCCGCGATCATGACCGTGCCGCTGATTCTCTTCATCCTGCCGACCCTGTTCGTCGTCATCCTGGGTCCGGCCGCCTGCTCGATCAGCCAGGCCTTCTAAAATTTTGAAGGGGCGCAGGCGCGTTGCCGTAGCGTCCCTTCGAACGCGCGCGAAAGCCGCTGATTTTCCGCCTTGGCGAAGCGGCCGATCCTGCCCTATCCCCTTTTGCAAAGACGCAAATCCGGAGAGGTCCATGGTCGCCATCACCCGCATCGCCGCCCGCGCCGCGCTGCCCATCCTGCCCCTGTTCGCCGCCCTGCCCGCGCAGGCCGCCCAGCCCATCACCGGCCGCTGGGCCACGGTCGACGGCAAGGCCATCGTCCAGATCGCCCCCTGCGGCAAGACGCTCTGCGGGCGGATAGAAAAGATCGTGAAACCCACCCCCGGCCGCCCCCAGACCGACATCAAGAACCCCGATCCGGCCCAGCGCGGCAAGCCGCTGACCGGCCTGGCGCTGCTCACCGGCTTTGCCGACGCGGGCGATCTGTGGAAAGGGTCGATCTACGATCCGGAAAGCGGCAAGACCTATAACAGCAAGGTCAGCCGAAACGGCGACGGCACGTTGAAGGTGCAGGGTTGCATCATGATGTTCTGCAAGACCCAGACATGGACGCCCGTGCGCTGATCGGCTGACCTCTTTTTGGATGAATCCAGCCCTTCCACCCCGCAGGCGGGAGGGGTGAGCCAGCGCGACATCTGCGGAGATTCCCAACGGCCAGGCAGGAAATTCGCTACGCTCGCGCTGACCCTCCGCCTCCCGCCCAAAAACGAAATGCCCCGGCCAAGGCCGGGGCATTTCGTTTTAGAGCAGATTCCGAGTCAGCAGATGATCCCATCTGCTTGGAAGACGCTCTAGCTCTGCCGCTGGGATCAGGCCGCCTTGCGCGCCTTGGTCAGCTTCTTCATCAGCATGTCCCGCTTCAACCGCGACAGATGGTCGATGAACAGCACGCCCTGCAGATGATCCATCTCATGCTGGAGGCAGGTGGCCAGCAACCCTTCCAGCCGCTCCTCATGGATGCGTCCGTCCCTGTCCATCCAGCTCGCGCGGATGCTCGCCGGCCGCTCCACTTCCGCAAACTGATCGGGGACGGACAGGCAGCCCTCATTATAGACCGACAGGTCCTCCGATCCTTCCAGGATTTCCGGATTGATGAACACCATCGGCTTCCTGACCGGCGGCGCGCCCTCCTCATCGGATTCGGGTTCCTGCAGGTCGATCACCAGCACCCGCTTGGGCACGCCCACCTGGATCGCGGCCAGGCCGATGCCCGGCGCGTCGTACATGGTTTCGAACATGTCGTCGATCAGACGCTGCAAATCGTCATCGATCGCCTCCACCGGAGACGAGATGGTACGCAGGCGCGGATCGGGCGCCTCCAGGATGGGAAGAATGGCCATGGAACCAAAATAATCGGACGGCCGGAAAATTTCAAGCGACCGCCACATTCACCCGACGGGGCGCCGCGCCCTCAGCGCCTGGGCCAACGTCCCCTCGTCCAGATAGTCCAGTTCCCCGCCCACTGGCACGCCATGCGCCAGTTGCGTCAGGCGCACGGGAAAACGCTCCAGCCGTTCGGCCAGATAATGGGCGGTGGTCTGTCCCTCCAGCGTCGCGTTCATCGCCAACACCACCTCGTCTATGCCGCCGGCCTCCACCCGCGCGACCAGCGCATCGATGGACAGGTCCTCCGGACGCACGCCTTCCAGCGCAGACAGCCGACCGCCCAGCACATGGAATCGACCCGGGAACAGTCGCGACTTGTCGAGCGCCCACAGGTCCGCAACATCCTCCACGACGCAAAGCGCCCGTGCATCCCGGCGCGGATCGGCGCAGATGCCGCAGGGATCGACGGTATCGACATTGCCGCACAGGCTGCATGTCACCAGCCGTTCGTTCACCGCATCCAGGGCGCGCAGCAGCGGCTCCAGCGCGGATTCCCGCTTCTTGAGCAGGTGCAGCACGGCACGCCGCGCCGAACGCGGGCCAAGGCCGGGCAGGCGGGACAGCGCCTGCGTCAGCGCTTCGATCTCGGGAGAAGCCATTGAACCGGAATAAGGGCTTGCAAGTCGCGGACACAAGGGGTTTGAGAGGCGTCTTCGGAAATACGCCTCCCAGCGCATTTCAGAGGCGGCGCCGGCCGGCGCCGAAACCCAACAAAAGGCCCGCCATGCGCATCGTTTATATGGGAACCCCGGATTTCGCTGTGCCGGCCCTGGCGGCATTGGCAAAGGCCGGGCATGACATCGTCGCCGCCTACAGCCAGCCGCCCCGCCCGGCCGGACGCGGCAAGGCGCTCCGTCCGTCCCCCGTCCATGCGAGGGCGCTGGAAATGGGCATAGAGGCGCGCACGCCGGTTTCGCTGAAGGATGCCGGGGTGCAGGCCGCCTTCGCCGCGCTGAACGCCGATGTGGCGGTGGTCGCCGCCTATGGGCTGATCCTGCCTCGCCCGATCCTGGAGGCGCCGCGCCTGGGCTGCATGAACATCCACGCTTCCCTCCTGCCTCGCTGGCGCGGCGCTGCGCCGATCCAGCGCGCCATCCTCGCTGGCGACAATGTCACGGGGGTCACCATCATGGACATGGAGGCAGGGCTGGACACCGGCCCGATGCGCGCCAAGCATGTGACGCCCATAGAGGACAAGACCGCCGGCGCGCTGACGCAGGAACTGGCCGAAGCCGGCGCGGAACTGATGGTGGAGGTGCTGGACGACCTCTCCCTCCACCCGCCTGTCGCCCAGCCGGAGGAAGGCGTCACCTACGCCTCCAAGATCGAAAAGGCGGAATCGCGGATCGATTTCAGCCGCGACGCGCATCAGGTCGAACGGCAGGTGCGCGCCTTCAACCCCATGCCGGGCGCCTTCTTCGAATATCGCGGCGAACGGTTCCGCATCCTCGCCGCCCATGTCGAGGAGAATGACGGCCCGGCGGGCGAGTTGCTCGACAACAGCCTGCTGATCGGCTGCGGCCATGGCAGCATCCGCCCGACGCTGATCCAGCGCGCGGGCAAGGGCGCGATGTCGGCGGGCGAATTGCTGCGCGGCTATGACATGCCCGTCGGCAGCCGGATCGACGCCTGACCCCATGACCCGTTTCGCCTTCACCGTCGAATTCGATGGCCGCCCCTTCATGGGCTGGCAGCGGCAGGCCCATGGGCCGAGCGTGCAGCAGGCGATGGAGGACGCCATCTTCGCCGTCACGGGCGAACAGGTCGCCGTCCATGCGGCGGGGCGGACCGATGCTGGCGTCCACGGCCTTGGCATGCGCGCCCATGCCGACATTGCGAAGGACATCGCGTCCTTCCGCCTGATGGAGGCGCTGAACGCGCTTCTCCGGCCGGCGCCGGTCGCGATCCTTGCCTGCGAGGCCGTGGCGGACGACTGGCATGCGCGCTTCTCCTGCACCGGCCGCTCCTATGTCTATCGCATCGCCAACCGCCGCGCGCCGCTGACCTGGGAAAATGGGCTGGTCTGGCGGGTGATCCAGCCGCTGGACGCGGACGCGATGCAGCAGGCCGCGCAACTGCTGGTCGGTCGGCACGACTTCACGACCTTCCGCTCGGTCCACTGCCAGGCGGAAAGTCCGGTGAAGACGCTGGACCGGCTGGATGTGGAGCGTGCGGGCGACCGCCTCGCCATCCATGCGGAGGCGCGGTCCTTCCTGCACCATCAGGTGCGGTCGATGGTGGGATGCCTTGCCATGGTGGGCATGGGGCGCTGGTCGATAAGCGATCTGGAGGCGGCGCGGGACGCGAAGGACCGGGCGACCCTGGGATTGAACGCGCCGCCCGATGGGCTGTATTTCGTGCGGGCGCGTTACCCGGGCGAGTAATCATGCTCCTGCGCAGGCGGGAACACCATGTCCTAGAGGCTTGCCCGGAACGGCGTGAAATTCGTGCCCTCGTCGAAGACGTCCAGCCCCTCCGCGCGCTTGAGGCGATTGACCACCACATAGGTCACGGGCGTCAGCACCGCTTCCCACGTCACCTTCATCAGCCAGTTGGTGACCATCACCGTCGCCACCTGCGCGTTGGTCCAGTCTCCATAAAAGGCGAGCGGATAGAAAAGCAGGCTGTCCACCCCCTGCCCCACCACGGTGGAACCGATGGTCCGCATCCACAAATGCCTGCCCTGCGTCAGCAGCTTCATCTTGGCGAGGACGAAGCTGTTGGCGAACTCCCCCGCCCAGAAGGCGGTGACGGAGGCGAAGACGATGCGCCACGTGCTGCCGAACACGGCCTCATAGGCCTTCTGGTCCGGCCATCCCTCCGCCGGAGGCAGCTTCACCACCACCCAGCTCATCAGCGCCATGAACAGCATCGCGCCAAAGCCCGCCCAGACGCATCGCCGCGCCCGCGCATAGCCATAGACTTCCGTCAGCACGTCGCCCAGCACATAGCCCAAAGGAAAGAAGAGGATGCCCGCGCCAAAGGTGAAGCCGCCCAGCGTCGACAGCTTCGCCGCGCCGATCAGGTTGGACAGCAGCAGGATCGCGACGAAACCAGCCATGCAGAAATCGAAATAGCGCAATGGGCGCGCACCCAGCGCATAGGCGTCGATTTTCCTTACCCCCGCATCGCTCATGCGCCCCTGCATATCGGGCCGGCGCGCAAATGCAATGCCGCCCATGATTGCAAGCCGGTCAAAGCCCCGCTATCGAACGCGCCGACGGCCCCGTAGCTCAGCTGGATAGAGCATTCGCCTTCTAAGCGAATGGTCACAGGTTCGAATCCTGTCGGGGTCGCCATTTTTCGCCAGTTCAGCGCTTTTCGGGGCGGCCGGCCCGTTCCCGGATCGGCCGCATCGCTTCATGGACCATGCCGCTCAGCAGCAGGCTGCCCTGCCGCGACAGATGGTCGTCGTCGGAATAAAGCGGCACGCCATGCATCATCGTCGCGCAATGGCCGGTGCCGCAGAGAAGGCGGTGCGGATAGACGACGCCGGCCGCGAAGCGCCGCCGCATCTCGTCGAAGGCGCCGAACACGTCGCGCTGCCGCCGCAGATAATCCGCCAGCGGCAGGTCCAGTTGCGCCGGTTCGCTGTAGAGTTCCGCCCGCGCAAGGCTTTCCGGCACGTTGCGGCGGAATTCCGGAATGGGCGCGACCAATATGACCCGCTTGCCCATGCCGGTCAGTGTCCGCACCGTTTCCTTCAGCCCGGCGCGAAACAGCAAGGCGTCGCGCTTGAGGCTCCGGTCGTCATTCCCGTCCCGGCCGAGATAGCAGGGCGTGCCGCCTTCGGGGCGGCGTCCATTGGCGCACAGACCCCAGCGGGACACCAGGAAGACCGTGTGGATCGTCGGGCTGTCGCGCAGCATCGCCAGCACCTGCGCGTTGAAGGCGCTGCAATCATGGCTGGCGGGCTGGTCCAGCCGATCCAGCCCCAGCAGGGTGGGGCAGGCGGGGTAGGATGCGATCCGTCCGGAAAGGCCCAGCGCATCGCCTGCCTGATCGAATGCGGGTTTCAGCGCATGGGCGTGGGAATCGCCCCAGAGCAGGAAACTGGGCGCCGTGCCGTTATGCGCGCCCACCGCGCACAGCGCCCGGTGCCGCACCGCCGCCATGCCCGAACAGCGCTCCGGCAGATAGGCCATGCTCCGGCTCGCCGCATCGAGCGCGGCGACGGAGGGCGCCACTCGCGCGGGCAGGCCGCCGGACAGGTAGAGCAGCGCGCCCGCTCCGCACCCCGCCGCCATCATCGCGCCGGCGAGCGCGAAGGCGCGGCCTGCCGTGAAGCGACGGGCCCTACGGAACGGCTCCTCGATGAAGCGCCAGGAGAAAGCGGCGAGGAGGAGCGAGAGCAGGATGATGAGCAACTGCTCCCGCAACCGCCAGTCGCCGTCCGTGCGATAGGTCCAGAAGACGACAAGCGGCCAGTGCCACAGATAGAGCGAATAGGAGATGCGGCCGACCGCCACGGGCATCGCGCCACCCAGCAGATGGCTGACCGCCGACCCGCTCTGCCCCGCATGCAGGATCAGTAGCGCCCCCAGCACCGGGTAAAGCGCGTTCAGCCCCGGAAAGGCCGTCGCGCTGGAAAAGCCGAACAGCGCCCAGCCGATCGACGCCACCCCCGCCAGCGCGCAGAGCTGCGCCGCCCAACGGTTCCGCAGCGGCGGCAACATATCCGTCGCCAGCAACGCGCCCGCCAGCAACTCCCAGGCGCGGGGAAAGGGAAGGTAGAAGGCCAGCACCGGCGCACGGTCGACCAGCAGCAGCGCCGTGGCGAGGGACAGAAGCGCCGCCACCCCCAGCAGGAGCCACGTCCGCCCGCCCGCCCGAAAGGCACATAGCATCAGCAGCGGGAAGAGGATGTAGAATTGCTCCTCCACCGCCAGCGACCATGTGTGCAGCAGCGGCGCTTCTTCCGCAGCGCTGCCGAAATAGCCGCTATGCCGCGCGAAATGGAGGTTGCTGGCGAACAGCACCGTCGCTGCGGCGCTCAGGCCAAGCGCGCGATAGTCCAGCGGCAGCAGGATCTGGCTGCCGGCGATGATGGTGACGGCGATGGTCGCGAACAGGGCGGGGAATATCCGGCGGATGCGCCGCACATAGAAATCGGTGAGGCTGAACCGGCCTTCCGCCAGCTCCCGCGCAATGATCGAGGCGATCAGATAGCCGGAGATGACGAAGAAGATGTCGACGCCAACGAAACCTCCGGAAAAGGGCCAGAGGCGGACATGATAGAACAGCACCGGCAGCACCGCCAATGCGCGCAGCCCATCGATGTCGCGCCGATAGGCAACGGACGGGCTGGCCTCCAGCGCGGACGGCGCGGGCAAGGCCGGACAGGATGCGCTGGCGGCGATGCTTTCCCTCCTCTTTTCCGGGATCTGGCAGGCGCTGATGGTGATAGAGCCTGTCTCGACCGGCGCATCGGCGCATCGGGACAGCCGCCAGGGTCAAAGGTGTTAGGGGGCTGGCTGGAAGGCGCAAGGAAGGGACGCGCAAGGGAGGCGCGCCTAGTCCGATCGGTCAGTCGCCGCCGCCACGCCCCTCCGCTGAACGCAACAGCAGGTCGTCGGTCACCGTCATGGTGAAGATGGGATCGGCGTCCGGCGGCACCTCCGCTATGGCGTCGACGAAGGCGGCGCGCGTCTCGGGATCGTCATAGACCATCTTCTGATCGAAAGCCGCGCGCCAGCTCGCCTCGTCCGGCCATTCGGCATAGCCGACGAAGCGCCCGTCGGCATCACGATGCAGGCGCGAACCATAGCTGCCATATTTCTCGCGGATCAGGTCGGTTCCCCGGCGCCAGGCCTTGCGGAACTGATCCTCCTTGCCGGGGTGAACGCGCCACCAATAGACCGCGACGAACATCGTGCCTCTCCTTTGCGCAGGAGAATGACGCTCCCCGGCGAAGGTTGCGACAAAAAAGGCGCGCAGGACCGGCCTGCGCGCACTTCCTCAAACCCCCAACTCGGATCAGAGGACCGACTGGCCGGTCTTTTCCCAGTCCGCCAGGAAGCCGGCAATGCCCTTCTCGGTCAGCACATGGTTGAACAGCGCCTTGATGACGGACGGCGGCGCGGTCATCACGTCGGCGCCGATCTTCGCGCTTTCCAGCACATGGATCGGGTGACGCACGCTTGCGACCAGGATTTCCGTGGCGAAGGAATAATTGTCGTAGATCAGGCGGATGTCCTCGATCAGCTTCATGCCGTCGAAGCCATTGTCGTCATGTCGCCCGACGAAGGGCGAGATGAAGGTCGCGCCCGCCTTGGCCGCCAGCAGCGCCTGATTGGCGGAGAAGCAGAGGGTGACGTTCACCATCACGCCATCCCCAGTCAGCGCCTTGCAGGTCTTGAGGCCATCGATCGTCAGCGGCACCTTGATGCAGACATTGCCGGCGATCTTCCGCAAGACCGCGGCTTCCTTCATCATCGTCTCATGGTCGAGCGCGACGACCTCCGCCGACACGGGGCCTTCCACGATGCCGCAGATTTCCTCCACCACCTCCAGGAACTTGCGGCCCGACTTGTGGATCAGCGAGGGGTTGGTGGTGACGCCGTCCAGCAGGCCGGTGGCGGCGAGTTCGCGGATTTCATTGGTGTCGGCGGTGTCGACGAAGAACTTCATGGATCTGCTCCGGCAGAGGAAGGGACGAATCGCGTTTCCTTTAGCGGCTCCATGACGGATTAGCCATTATTGCCGGAGGCTGCCCCTTTACCTTCCGCCCGGCGCAACATTATGACGGCGGCACCTTTCCAAAGGACCGATCCATGCCCCGTCGCCAGCGTCCCCGCCACATATCGGACGCGCTGATCCCCGTCGGCCTCCTGGCCGCCTCGCCCGCCTTCGCCGCCAGCCAGGAAAATCAACTGTGGACGACCGAATCGCTGGTCGTGCAGGCAAGCGATGCGGACCTTGTGTCGCTCGACCTCAGCCAGCGCTTCCGCCAGGCATCCTCCAATGGCGGGCAGCAGACGGTGCGCGTCCTGATCGACCATCGCGTCGCCAGGGCGGTGCAGATCGGCGGCGGCGTCGCCTTTTTCCGCTCCGAACCGGAACAGGAAATGCGGCTGTTCCAGCAGGTGACGCTGACGAAAGGCATCTGGATGAGCCGCACCCGCATCGAACAGCGCTTTTTCGATACCGCCGACAGGGCAAGCTGGCGGCTGCGGCAGCGGGCGCAGGCCTCGGTGCCGCTCGACGCGGCGAAGCGGTGGACGCTGATCGCGGCGGCCGAGCTGATGTTCCACCTGAACCGCGCCCGCCCCGGCGACAGGCCGGGCCTTGCCGTGATGCGCAACCAGATCGGGCTGCGCCATCCGATCGCCAGGGCGCTGGACGCGCAATTGCTCTATATGCGGCAGCAGACGTTCCGCGACGGCCGCCCGGACGCGGTGGCGCACATCCCCTGGCTGACCTTGAGCTGGAAAATCTGACGCGCTCCAGGGCTTGCCTCAACCGCCCCTGCCATTAGGGAGAGGGCAATGAGTTCGCGCGCCCGTGTCATCCTGCTGAACGCCGCCCTGGGGCCGCTGGACTATCGCGTGCCGCATGGGATGAACGTCAAGCCCGGCAGCATCGTCGTCGCGCCGCTGGGTCCGCGCCAGATCGTCGGCGTGGTGTGGGACGAGGACAGCTTTCCCGAAATCGAGACGGTGGGCGACAACCGCCTGCGCAACGTCGTCGGGCCGGTCGACGCGCCCCCGGTGCCGGAGACGCTGCGCCGCCTGATCGAGTGGACGGCGGACTATTATCTCGCCCCCATCGCCGCCGTGCTGCGCATGACGCTGGCGTCCATGGCGGCGCTGGAGGGCGCGCGCACCGTCATCGAATATCGCGCCACGGGCGACCTTCCTGACCGCATGACCGAACAGCGCACCCAGGCGATGGAGCGCATCGGCGAACGGCAGGGGCTGATCCGCGAGCTGGCGATGATCGGCGGAGTCAGCGACGCGGTGATCCGCGGCCTCATCAAGGCGGGCGCCTTCGAAGCGGTGGAGGTCAGCGTCGACACCCCCTTCCCCATGCCGAATCCCGATCATGCCCCGCCGCTGCTGTCCGATGGGCAAGGCGCGGCCGCCGACCAGTTCATCGAAGCGGTCAGGGAACGGGCCTTCGCCCCCTTCCTGCTCGACGGCGTGACCGGATCGGGCAAGACGGAAGTCTATTTCGAAGCTATCGCCGCCGCTATCCGCGAGGGACGGCAGGTGCTGGTGCTGCTCCCCGAAATCGCGCTGACCGAGCCCTTTCTGGAGCGTTTCGAAAAGCGCTTCGGCACGGTCCCCGTCAACTGGCACAGCGGCCTGCGCCAGAGCGAGCGGCGGCGCGCCTGGCGGGCGATCGCGGCGGGCGAGGCGTCGGTGGTGGTCGGCGCCCGCTCCGCCCTGTTCCTGCCCTATCCCAATCTGGGCCTGATCGTGGTGGACGAAGCGCATGAGGCGAGCTTCAAGCAGGAGGATGGCGTCCACTATCATGCCCGCGACGTGGCGGTGATGCGCGGCCTTATCGAGAAATTCCCGGTCATCCTCGCCTCCGCCACCCCCGCCATAGAGACGCGGCATCAGGTCGAGCTTGGCCGCTACAGGGAAATCAAGCTGCCTTCCCGCTTCGGCGGCGCGGCCATGCCGGACATAGAGGGCATCAACCTGCTCACCGACCCGCCGGAGCGCGGCCGCTGGATCGCACCGCCGCTGGTGCGCGCCATCGACGAGACGATGGAAAAGGGCGAGCAGAGCCTGCTCTTCCTCAACCGCCGGGGCTACGCACCGCTGACGCTGTGCCGCCATTGCGGCTATCGCTTCCAATGCCCCAATTGCACCGCCTGGATGGTCGAGCACCGGCTGACCCACCGCCTGGCCTGCCATCATTGCGGCCATGTCATCCCCGCCCCGCGCTTCTGCCCCGAATGCAAGGAGGAGGATAGCCTTGTCGCCTGCGGTCCCGGGGTGGAGCGCATCGCGGACGAGGTGAAGGCGCTCTGGCCCAATGCGCGCACCGCCATCGTCACCTCCGACACGCTCTGGTCGCCCGCCAAGGTCGCGGAATTCGTGAAGTCGGTGGAGGCGGGCGCGGTCGACATCATCATCGGCACGCAGCTCGTCACCAAGGGCTATCACTTCCCCAACCTGACGCTGGTGGGCGTGATCGATGCCGATCTGGGCCTCGAAGGCGGCGACCTGCGCGCGTCGGAACGCACCTTCCAGCAGATCGTGCAGGTCGCCGGACGCGCCGGGCGCGGGCAGAAACCGGGCCGCGTCTTCATCCAGACCCGCATGCCGGAGGCAGAGGTCATCAAGACCCTGATCGCAGGCGATGCGGAGCGCTTCTACGAGGTGGAGACGGAGAATCGCCGCCACGCCAACGCCCCGCCCTTCGGCCGCTTCGCCGCGATCATCGTGTCCAGCGAGGATGCGGACGAAGCCGCCGAGGTCGCGCGGCTGATCGGCAAGTCCGCGCCCTCGATCGACGGGATGCGCGTCTACGGCCCCGCCCCGGCCCCGCTTTCCGTGCTGCGCGGGCGGCACCGCCACCGCCTGCTGATCCACGCGACGCGGCAGGTCGACGTGCAGGACGCGATCCGGGAATGGCTGGGCAACCTCAGCTGGAAATCAGGCACAAGGGTGGCGGTCGACGTCGACCCGTACAGCTTCATGTGATGGCCCGAGCACCGATGGAAAGCCCCTGCGTCAACATCTGCAAGCTGGACAAGGCCGGGCGCATCTGCACCGGTTGCGGGCGCACGACGGACGAAATCCGACGCTGGGCAGGGATGAGCAAGGCCCAGCGCCGCGCGATCATGGAGCGGTTGAAGGGCTTTTCTTCCTAGCGGCCTCGGCATCGAAGCGCTTCTTGAGCGACAGCGCCGCGTCGCGCGTGCCGGAGGGATGCGGCGAATAGGCCAGCGGGTCGAGCAGTTGGGATGCCTTGGCATAGTCCCCCCGGAATGCCAGCGCCTGCACATAGGTCATCCGATATTCCGGGCTTTGCGGCAGCAGCAGAAAGGCCTTGGCCAGGCCGTCATAGCCGATGTCCGGCATCAGCCCGCCCTTCATCGCATGATAACGGTAGAACAGCGCCAGCGGCACCGGGTCTTCCGTATCCGCGCGATTCGCCTTGACGATGGCCTTCAGCGCAGCCTTCCAATCCTCCTCCTTGTCATCGTCCTGCGCCCGCTCCAGCAATGCCCGCGCCCGCGCGCTATAGGCCCGCGACAGTCCGGGATCGAGCGCGATCGCGCGATCGGCGTCGGCCAGCGCCGCCGCCTTCTCCTCCGCCTCCCACTCCGCCTCCGCCAGCAGCGCCAGCGCATAGGCGCTGGACGGGAATTTGGCGGCGGTGGCGCGGATCGCACGGACGATGTCGGGCAAATCTTCGGTGCGGGGATGGTTCATCAGCCGCAATTCATCCTCGATCAGCGCGCCCTGCGCCGGATCGACCGGGCCGATCGCGATGGCCCCCACCGTCACCGCGCTGGGATCGAGCCGCGATGCCGACAAGGGACGGCGCATATAGGCCTTCAGGTCCTTTTCCAGCCCCTCGACGCCCCCGGCAAAATAGCCATCGAGCTTCATATCCGGCACGCCGGCCGCCAGATCCTTCAGATAATGGCTGATTTCCGCCCGCCGGTCGGCCTTATACTGGAAATAATGGGTGAGCAGCCAGGCCGTGCCATAATAGCGATCCCCGTCTCGCAGCCCCAGCCCGTCCGTATCGCGGGCGAACAGGTCCTTCAGCGGATAGGGCGAATCCTGCACCAGCGTGGGCGCCCGCGCCATCGGGATGCGGCCGAACTGGATCGACCCGTCCTTGGGGAATTTCACGGCGGAGAAAAATTCCGCGAAACCCTCCACATACCACGCCGGATAAGCCGCCGGGAAATGATGCAGCATGAAATGATGGGTATATTCGTGGAACAATATGTCCTCGGCACCCACATCATAATCGCTCGTCTTCGCGCCCCGCGCCAGGACGGCATAAGCGAAGCGATCCCACGTCGTGTAGAAACCGCCGATATTGGGATTGCGCGCCAGCGCCTTCACCTTGGCGTCGTTGGACAGAAGATAGACATGGACCGGGCTGCCCGCCTCCGGATCGTCGACGCCGGTCACGCGGCGCAACAGGCCGTCGAATTTTTCCAGCTTCTCGGCAAATTCATGCAGCCTGGCTTCGCTGCCGTCGCTCATGATGGTGAAATGCCGGCTGTTCGCCTGCAACCACGCCGCCTGCGCCGTACCCGGCATGATCGCCAACGCGCCCGCCAGGAGCAGCAGCCCCTTCAACACCCGAATCGTCACGCCACCCCCTGCAACGGCGTTGAACCCCGGCGGCACTCATGGCCGACAGTCTGCTGAAAGAAAAGCGAAAAGCGTGGTTTCAGCCCCGGCTTTCGCGCTCCAGCAGGGCCTGCTTGCGCCGCGTGCCATAGGCGTATCCGCCCAGGCTCCCATCGCTCCGCAACACTCGATGGCAAGGGATCAGCACGGCCAGATTGTTGTCGCCGCAAGCCGTCCCGGCGGCCCGCACGGCGCCTGGCCTGCCGATGGCCGCCGCAATTTCGCCATAGGTGCGCGTCTCACCCGGCGGGATCGCGCGCAAGGCCGCCCATATCGCCTGCTGAAACGCCGTCCCGCACACATCCATCGGCAAATCCGGCGGCGCCGACGGATCGTCGATCAACCGCACGACCTGCGCCGCCAGGGCCGAAAGCCCCTCGTCGGCGGGCAGGATCTCCGCCTTGGGGAAGCGCCGGCGCAAATCCGCCTCATCCTCGTCGAAGCTGATCCGGCAAAGCCCCCGCTCGGTCCCCGCGACCAGCGCCGGCCCCAGGCCGGTCTGCACCACCGCATGGCGAATCGCCACGCCACGCCCTCCATCCTTCCAGGCGCTGGGCGTCATGCCCAGATGCCGTTCCGCATCGGCATAGGCGCGACTGGGCGCATTATAGCCCGCCTCATAGATCGCGCCGGTGACGCTGCTCCCCTCCTCCAGCGCGCTTTTCAGCCGTTCGGTGCGCAGCGATCGGGCATAGGCGGCCGGCGTCATCCCCGTTTCGCGCTTGAACAGCCGGTGGAAATGATGCGGCGCATAGCCCGCATGCGCCGCCACCTCCTCCAGCGAGGGCGGGGTCTCGGCGGCAGCGATGAAGGCGATGGCCGCCTCCACCGCCAGCCGGTCGCGCCCGACCTCGTCGGGGCGGCAGCGCAGGCAGGCGCGGAAACCCGCCGCCCGCGCTGCCTCCGGGTCGGCAAGGAAGATCATATTCTCCCGCCGGGGATGCCGCGCCGCGCAACTCGGCTTGCAATAGATGCCGGTGGTCAGCACGGCGCCCACGAACCGCCCGTCGAAGCTCCGGTCGCGCCCCAGAAAGGCGTCCCAGCAGGCATCTGCGTCCGGCATGGCGTGGATCGGGGCTTCGGGCTGTCTCATCTGGGTCATTAATAATGGATAGCCGCGCCCGACGCATCAGCCTTCCCGCCGCTTGCGCTCAAAAAGCGGCTCCACGCTTTTTTGCGCATTGCCTCAATCCCACCATCGCATATGAATGCCGCCAACCATGGTCGCACTATTCCGTCGCCTCGCCCCTGTTCTGGCCGCGCTCCTGGCTCTTGCCGGGCCCTCCGGCGCGCATGCCGAACAGCAGGACATCGCAGCCGCCGCCCGCGGCGTTGTCCGCGTCGTGCTGGTCGCGACCAACGGCTCCGACGCCTATTTCGTGGGCCATGGCAGCGGCTTCGCGGTCGCGCCGGACAAGATCATCACCAACGCCCATGTGGTCGAACTGACGCGGGAGGAGAAGGATCTCGTCATCGGCGTCATCCCTTCGGAGGGGACGAAGACCTATGGCGGCCGGATCATCGCCTTCTCGCCCGGCAACGACCTGGCGCTGATCCAGTTGGAGGAAGGCAGCCTGCCGGTCAGCACCTTCTACGCCGGGGCGGTGAGCGACGGGCAGCATGTCACCGCCATCGGCTATCCCGGCACGGTGGACCGCGCGCAGGGCCTTGGCCTCAAGCAGTTGGTGGAACCGCTCGGCACGGTGAAGACCAGCGGCACTGTGTCCTCAGGCAGGGCCAGCCAGAATTTCGATACGGTGCTGCACACCGCGCCGCTGGCCGCAGGCAATAGCGGCGGGCCGCTGGTCGACGATTGCGGCCGGGTGCTGGGGGTCAACAGTTTCGGATCGGTCTCCGACGGCAATGATGCGGAGTTCGGCTTCGCCGTGTCCTGGCGGGAAGTCGCCTCCTTCCTGCGGCAGGCCGGCATATCGTCGCTGCACACCATCGTTCCCTGCCGCTCGATGGCGGAAGCGGACGCCGCCGAAGCCGCCCTCGCCCAGCGGGAGGAAGCGCGGAGCGAGCAATCCGAACGCGCCCGCGCGGACGCTCGCGAAGCCGCGCTGGACAAGGCCCGCGACACGGCCGAACGCGACGTCATTTCCGCCCGGGAAAATGCGATGGCGGGCGCCGCCGTGCTGCTGGCGCTGGCGGTGCTCGGCCTCGGCGCAGGCGGCCTGTTCTACAGCCAGGGCCGGGAACGGCGCGCCACCTGGTGGCTGGCGGGCGGCGGCGTCCTGCTGTTCGCGGCGATCGGACTGTTCTTCCTGAAGCCCAGCTTCTCCAGTATCGAAGAACGCATCGAACTGCCGCAGGACGCGAACGTCATGGGCAACAACGCCTATGCCTGGGCCGGCGACAATGTCTGCCGGGTGGACGTGAATCGCAGCCGGCTCACCATATCCCAACCCAATGACATCGGATTCCACTGGGCGGAGGGGGGCTGCGTCGACGGCGACACCCAATATGTCTCCTCCGGCACCGGCTGGCAGCGCGCGGCCGTTCCCGACGACCATAATTTCGTGACCGTCAGCCGCTTCGATCCGGCAACGGGCACGCTTCGGGTCCAGCGCTGGCTGCCCGACATCGACACCATGGCAAAGGCCCGCGCGCTGGGCGGCGGCGCGATCAAGGGCTGTGGGCGCGATTCTGCCCTGCTGGGGAAAATCGCCACGCTGCAGAACGATCTCGCCGCCCTGCTTCCGGCCCAACCCAATGAACGGATCGTCTACCATTGCCAAAAGGGTCGGCTCACCCCCGAGGGGAAATAAAAGCGGGGCGGCGACCGGCGATTCGTCCCATATAAAAACTCAGTCAAATCGCGATGATTTCATACTGACGGTCGAATCGCGTTCCATGGCTTGCATAGTCACAATCCCACTGCTAACCGGCCCCCCAACAGGGGACCGGGACGGACAGAACCGCGCCCCCTTTTTGCATGACCGGCAATTCAAAATGCCAGAATCAAGTGGAGGACGGTAAGCGCGTGGAGACGACCGGCGGTATTCAGGCCAGCCTCAGCGGCCGCTATGCGGTGGCGCTGTTCGATCTGGCCCGCGACGGCAAGACGCTCGACACCGTCGCGGCGAGCTTGGCTGCGCTCAAGGCGACACTGGCCGAATCGGCCGATTTCAAGGGCCTGGTGAACAGCCCCGTCCTCAGCCGCGACGCAGCGGGTAAGACGATCGCCGCCGTCGCATCCTCTATGGGCCTCGACCCGCTGACGACGAATTTCCTGGGCGTGCTGGCCCAGAACCGCCGCCTTTCCCAGCTGCCCGCGATCATCCGCGCCTATGAAACGCTGCTGTCGAATCACAAGGGCGAGGTTCGCGCCGAAGTGACTAGCGCCCATCCGCTCGACGCCGGACAGGTCAGCGCCCTGCAACAGGGCCTGCGCGCCCGCGTCGGCCGCGACGTCGCGCTCGATGCCAAGGTCGATCCCGCGATCCTGGGCGGGCTGGTCGTCAAGATCGGCAGCCAGATGATCGATTCCTCCATCCGCACCCGTTTGAATAGTCTCGCCCACGCGATGAAAGGCTGAAAGGCTGAACATGGATATCAACGCCGCAGAAATTTCGAAGGTCATCAAGGACCAGATAGCCAATTTCGGCACCGAAGCGCAGGTGAGCGAAGTCGGTTCCGTGCTGACCGTGGGTGACGGCATCGCCCGCGTCCATGGCCTCGACAACGTCCAGGCGGGCGAAATGGTCGAGTTCGCCAATGGCGTGCAGGGCATGGCGCTCAACCTGGAAGCCGACAATGTCGGCGTCGTGATCTTCGGCTCGGATGCCGAGATCAAGGAAGGCGACACCGTCAAGCGCACCGGCACCATCGTGGACGTGCCCGTCGGCAAGGGCCTGCTTGGCCGCGTGGTCGACGGCCTCGGCAACCCGATCGACGGCAAGGGCCCGATCCAGTACACCGAGCGCAAGCGCGTGGAAGTCAAGGCGCCGGGCATCATCCCCCGCAAGTCGGTGCACGAACCCGTGCAGACCGGCCTCAAGGCGATCGACGCCCTCGTCCCCGTCGGCCGCGGCCAGCGCGAGCTGATCATCGGCGACCGCCAGACCGGCAAGACCGCCGTCGCCATCGACACCTTCATCAACCAGAAGGGCATCAACGCAGGCGACGACGAGTCGAAGAAGCTCTACTGCATCTACGTCGCCGTCGGCCAGAAGCGCTCGACTGTCGCGCAGATCGTCAAGCAGCTCGAAGAAAATGGCGCGATGGAATATTCGATCGTCGTCGCCGCGACCGCTTCGGAACCCGCTCCGCTCCAGTATCTGGCGCCCTACACCGGCGTCACCATGGGCGAATTCTTCCGCGACAACGGCATGCATGCCGTGATCGTCTATGACGATCTTTCCAAGCAGGCCGTCGCATATCGCCAGATGTCGCTGCTGCTGCGCCGTCCTCCCGGCCGCGAAGCCTATCCGGGCGACGTCTTCTACCTGCACAGCCGCCTGCTGGAGCGCGCGGCCAAGATGAACGACGCCAACGGCGCCGGCTCGCTGACGGCGCTGCCGATCATCGAAACGCAGGCAGGCGACGTGTCGGCCTATATTCCGACCAACGTGATCTCGATCACCGACGGCCAGATCTTCCTCGAAACCAACCTTTTCTATCAGGGCATCCGTCCGGCCATCAACGTCGGCCTGTCGGTGTCGCGCGTCGGTTCCGCCGCGCAGACCAAGGCGATGAAGAAGGTTTCCGGCTCGATCAAGCTGGAGCTGGCCCAGTATCGCGAAATGGCTGCCTTCGCCCAGTTCGGTTCGGACCTCGACGCTTCGACCCAGAAGCTGCTGAACCGCGGTGCGCGCCTGACCGAACTGCTCAAGCAGGCCCAGTTCTCGCCCCTGCCCTTCGAAGAGCAGACGGCGTCGATCTTCGCTGGCACCAACGGCTATCTGGACAGCATCCCGGTCAAGGACGTGACGCGCTATGAAGAGCTGATGCTCGCCTATCTGCGCCATGACCATCCCGAGGTGCTGGCCGCCATCCGCGACAGCAAGGATCTGGGCGACGAGCCCAAGGCGAAGCTGAAGGCCGCGCTGGACTCGTTCGGCAAGACCTTCGCGTAACCCACCACCCCGTCATTCCCGCGAAAGCGGGAACCCATCTCCCGACCGAGCGCCCAGACGCAACGCAAGGGAGATGGCCCCCCACGGGGATGACGGAAAAAAGGAAGAACGAAGCTGCGATAATGCTCACCGCCCATTCCCTCCTCGCCTGGACCGTGATGTCGATCGGTCTGGTGCTGCTGCCGGGACCGGACACCATGCTGGTGGCTGGTCACGCGGCGCGGCGCGGGCTGAGGGCGGGAATGGCGGCGATCGGCGGCATCCAGCTTGGCGGGCTGTTCTACATGGCGCTCTGCGGCTTCGGCTTCCTCAGCGTGTTGAACGCCGTGCCGGGCCTGTTCATGGCGGTGAAGATCGCGGGCGCAATCTATCTCGCATGGCTTGGCCTTTCGATGCTGCGCGGCGCGGTGAAGCCGTCGCCCGCATCGGAAGCGCCCAGGCTGCGGATCGGCGGATCGCCCTTCGCGCAGGGGTTCATCAGCACCGTGCTGAACCCGAAGGTCGCGATCTTCTTCCTGGCCGCGCTGCCGCAGTTCGTCGGCACCGGTCCGGACGCACCATGGCAGGGCATGCTGCTGATCGCGATCGTCTATGGACTGGGCTTCTTCTGGTGCGCCCTTCTCGCGATCCTCGCCACCAAGGCGGGGCGCAAGGTCGGGCAGAGCAGCGCGATGCGCTGGTTCGAAGGCGCCATGGGCGTCGGTTTCTTTGGTCTCGCGGGCCGTCTGGCCCTTGCTCGGAATGTTTGAACTATGGCTAGCCTCAAGGAACTGAAGCTGCGCATCGGGTCGGTCAAATCGACCCAGAAGATCACCAAGGCCAAGCAGATGGTCGCCGCCGCGAAGCTGCGCAAGGCGCAGGCCGCCGCCGAAGCCGCCCGCCCCTATTCCAGCCGCCTGGAAGCGGTCGTCGCCAGCCTCGCCTCGAAGATCGCAGGCGGTTCGGGCGAAGGCGCCTCCCCGCTGCTGGCCGGCACCGGTAAGGACGATGTCCATCTGCTGGTCGTCGCCAATTCGGACCGTGGCCTTGCCGGCGCGTTCAACGCCAACATCGTCAAGGCCGCCCGCGCCAAGGCGGACGAACTGATCCAGCAAGGCAAGACCGTCCGCTTCTACCTGATCGGCCGCAAGGGCCGTCCGGTCATCAACCGCACCTTCCCCGGCATGATCGTCACCCAGTTCGACACCACCGGCGTGAAGGAACCGGGCTATGCGCAGGCAGAGGAGATCGCCCGCGAACTGACCGACATGTATCTGAACGGCAAGTTCGACGTCGCGCATCTCTTTTTCTCGCGCTTCAAGTCGGCGCTCGCCCAGATCCCGACCGAACAGCAGATCATTCCGGTGAAGATCCCGGCCGACGCCGACCGCAACGCCATCGGCGCGACGGTGGAATATGAACCGAGCGAGGAAGCGATCCTCGACGACCTGCTGCCGCGCAACGTCACGGTGCAGATCTTCAAGGCGCTGCTGGAAAACAACGCGTCCGAACAGGGCGCGTCGATGACCGCCATGGACAATGCGACCCGCAACGCCGGCGACCTCATCAACAAGCTGACCATTCAGTATAACCGCAGCCGTCAGGCCGCGATCACCACCGAACTCGTCGAAATCATCTCGGGCGCCGAAGCCCTTTAAGTGCAGGCAAGGACAGTAGTCATGGCAACCACCAACAATGTAGGCCGCATCAGCCAGGTCATCGGCGCCGTCGTCGACGTTACCTTCCCCGATGCACTTCCGGCCATTCTCTCGGCGCTGGAAACCAGCAACAACGGCCAGCGCCTCGTGCTGGAAGTCGCCCAGCATCTGGGCGAGAACACCGTCCGCACCATCGCGATGGACTCGACCGACGGCCTGACCCGCGGTCAGGAAGTGACCGACACCGGCGCGCAGATCAGCGTTCCCGTCGGCCCGGCCACGCTCGGCCGCATCCTGAACGTCGTCGGTGAACCGATCGACGAGCGCGGCCCGGTCGGCACCACCCTCTCCGCCCCGATCCATGCCAAGGCGCCGGAATTCGTCGACCAGTCGACCGACGCCTCGATCCTCGTCACCGGCATCAAGGTCATCGACCTTCTCGCTCCCTATGCGAAGGGCGGCAAGATCGGCCTGTTCGGCGGCGCGGGCGTCGGCAAGACCGTGCTCATTCAGGAACTGATCAACAACATCGCGAAGGGCCATGGCGGCACTTCCGTCTTCGCGGGCGTCGGTGAGCGTACCCGCGAGGGCAACGACCTTTATCACGAATTCCTCGACGCAGGCGTCATCGCCAAGGACGCCGACGGCAACGCAATCAGCGAAGGTTCGAAGGTGGCGCTGGTCTACGGCCAGATGAACGAACCGCCGGGCGCCCGCGCACGCGTCGCCCTGTCGGGCCTCACCATCGCGGAATATTTCCGCGACCAGGAAGGTCAGGACGTGCTGTTCTTCGTCGACAACATCTTCCGCTTCACCCAGGCGGGCGCGGAAGTGTCGGCTCTGCTCGGCCGCATTCCTTCGGCCGTGGGCTATCAGCCGACCCTCGCCACCGACATGGGCGCCCTTCAGGAGCGCATCACCTCGACCAACAAGGGTTCGATCACCTCGGTGCAGGCCGTGTACGTCCCCGCGGACGACTTGACCGACCCGGCGCCGGCCACCAGCTTCGCGCACCTCGACGCCACCACCGTTCTCAACCGCGCCATTTCGGAACTGGGCATCTATCCGGCGGTCGACCCGCTGGACTCGACCAGCCGCGTTCTGGAACCCCGCGTCGTCGGTCAGGAACATTATGAAACCGCCCGCGCGGTTCAGGCGATCCTCCAGAAGTACAAGTCGCTTCAGGACATCATCGCGATCCTGGGCATGGACGAGCTGTCGGAAGAGGACAAGCTGACCGTCGCCCGCGCCCGCAAGATCCAGAAGTTCCTGTCGCAACCCTTCCACGTCGCGGAGGTCTTCACCGGCATTTCGGGCAAGTTCGTCCAGATCGAGGATACGGTGAAGTCGTTCAAGGCCGTGGTCGAAGGCGAATATGACCATCTGCCCGAAAACGCCTTCTACATGGTCGGCGGCATCGACGAAGCCATCGAAAAGGCGAAGAAGCTGGCTGCGGAAGCCGCCTGATCAACGCTCATATCCCCCTCTCCTTTCAAGGGGAGGGGATTTAGGACTTTCGAAGAATGGCACTGCATTTCGAACTCGTGACCCCGGAAAAGCTCGTCCGCTCGGAAGAGGTCTATCAGGTGGTCGTCCCCGGCACCGATGGCGACTTCGGCGTGCTGGAGGGCCATGCGCCCTTCATGTCGACCGTCCGTGACGGCACAATCCAGATCTTCGCCAACGCCGGCGCCGCCCCGGAAATCATCCCGGTCCGCGGCGGCTTTGCCGAGGTGAACGAAAAGGGCCTCACCGTCCTTGCGGAACATGCCGGCTGACAAGCCGAATCTGACCGCTGCTAAAAGCCAAAGGGCCCCGTTCCAAGTCGGAACGGGGCCCTTTGGCATTCCAGACTGGCCGAACATGGCTCTCATCAGGATCATCAACGACCGAAATGCCCTATCGTTGAAGACTGGATGTCAGCCACCACGCCAACAGTTCGCATCTTGTGGGCAAGCATCGTCCTCCCGCCAGCCGAACGCAGACGCCATTCGAATGCCCAAGCAGGCCCCGCCCCGCTGCGGCGCCCGGCCACCCGACGCATTAGCCATTTATCAAAGTTTCCACGCTATTCACCTTTAACAACCATGGCTGATGCACATCATTTCGGCGGAGAATTATGAGCGCGTTTGGACGGAAAAATGGACCTGCGGGCATCAAGCCGGGTTTCGGCCTTGCCCGACCGATGCAGGGAGGCGCGCCCAAGGAAGAGATCAAGGGCGGCGAGCAGTTCCCGCCCCTGGACATGACGGCCCTGCCCCCGGAAGCCCCGCTCGATCCGCTCTCCGCGCCCACAAGCCAGATGCAGCGCAATGCCGACGCGATGCAGCGCCTGTCGGATCGCGCCAATGCCGAACATGCCGCCGATGCCGGACCGCAGGGGTTCGAAGCCTCGGTCCACAAGATCAAGGAGCAGGTGCTCCCCCGCCTGCTGGAGCGCGTCGATCCCGAAGCCGCCGCCACGCTGACCAAGGATGAGCTGGCCGAGGAATTCCGCCCGATCATCATGGAGGTGCTGGCGGAACTGAAGCTGACCCTCAACCGCCGCGAGCAGTTCGCGCTGGAAAAGGTGCTGGTGGACGAACTGCTCGGCCTGGGCCCGCTGGAGGAATTGCTGGCCGATCCGGACGTCAGCGACATCATGGTCAACGGCCCGGAGCAGACCTATATCGAAAAGAAGGGCAAGCTCCAGATCGCGCCCATCAAGTTCCGCGACGAAGAGCATCTGTTCCAGATCGCCCAGCGCATCGTCAACAAGGTCGGCCGCCGCGTCGACCAGACCACGCCGCTGGCCGACGCCCGCCTGCCCGACGGCAGCCGCGTCAACGTGATCGTGCCGCCGCTATCCCTGCGCGGCACCGCCATCTCCATCCGTAAATTCTCCGCCAAGCCGATCACGCTCGATATGCTCGCCCAATGGGGCGCGATGAGCCAGAAGATGTGCACGGCGCTGAAGATCGCCGGCGCCTGCCGCTTCAACATCGTGATTTCGGGGGGTACGGGTTCGGGCAAGACGACCATGCTCAATGCCCTCTCCAAGATGATCGACCCGGGCGAGCGCGTGCTGACCATCGAGGACGCGGCCGAACTTCGCCTGCAACAGCCGCACTGGCTGCCGCTGGAAACCCGCCCGCCGAACCTGGAGGGCCAGGGCGCGATCACCATCGGCGACCTCGTCAAGAACGCCCTGCGCATGCGCCCCGACCGCATCATCCTGGGCGAAATCCGCGGCGCGGAGTGCTTCGACCTGCTCGCCGCGATGAACACCGGCCATGACGGGTCCATGTGCACGCTCCACTCCAACTCCCCGCGCGAATGCCTCGGCCGTATGGAGAACATGATCCTGATGGGCGACATCAAGATCCCCAAGGAAGCGATTTCCAAGCAGATTGCCGACTCCGTCGACCTGATCGTGCAGGTGAAGCGACTGCGCGACGGCTCCCGCCGCGTCACCAACGTGACCGAGGTGATCGGCATGGAAGGCGACGTCATCGTCACCCAGGAACTGTTCAAGTTCGAATATCATGACGAGGACGACAGCGGGAAGATCATCGGGGAATATCGTTCCATGGGCCTGCGTCCCTACACGCTGGACAAGGCGCGGCAGTTCGGCTTCGACCAGCCTTTCCTGGAAGCCTGCCTGTAACGACCTGCCCATAAGCGCATATTGCAACAATCTGCTGCCGGCGGACACATTTCCCGCCGGCCCGCTTGCGCACAGCCTGCATCACCGGCACATCGGACATTCCCCAGAAAGAGAGGAATGCCGATGAACCGTCTAGCCCGCGCCGCCCTGCTGCTGACCGGCCTGTCCCTGCCGCTGCTTCCCCTCGCCGCGCAGCATGCGCACCATCATCAGGCGGCCGATCCTATCGCGACCGCGGTCGCCGCCCCCAGCCGCACCCCGGCCAATGCCGCTCGCGACACCTACCGCCATCCGGCCCAAACCCTTGCCTTCTTCGGGGTGAAGCCGGACCAGACAGTGGTCGAATATGCGCCCAGCGGCGGCTGGTACACGGAAATCCTGGCGCCGCTGCTGCGCGAAAAGGGCACCTTCTACGCGCTCCAGCCAACCGGCCGCTCTCTGGACGGCTACAAGGCGTTCCTCGCGGCAAAGCCGGATGTCTATGACAAGGTGAAGGTCGTCCCCTTCCCCGACCAGACCGGTCTCATTCCGGCGGGCAGCGTCGACACGCTGCTGACCTTCCGCAACGTGCACAATATGGTGATGGGCGGGACCGAAACGGCCACGTTCAAGACCTTTTACGACCTGCTGAAGCCGGGCGGGACGCTGGGCATCGTCGACCATCGCCTGCCCGAAGGGCGCGATACGGCGCTGGAGAAGACCAGCGGCTACCTCAAGGTATCGACCATCCGCCGCCTCGCTGAAGCGGCCGGCTTCGAATATGCCGGATCGTCGGAGGTCAACGCCAATCCCAAGGACACGGCCGACTGGGAAAAGGGCGTCTGGACGCTCCCGCCGACCCTGCGCAATGGAGAGGTCGACAAGGCGAAATATCTCGCCATCGGGGAAAGCGACCGGATGACGCTGCGTTTTCGCAAACCGGTGAAGTGAAACGGCGCGGACAAATGGGGGGCATCGTGCAGAAAAACCTGTCCTGAGCCCGTCGAAGGACGGCAACCGGTTCTGCTTGAAAGGATGCGACACGGAAAGCTGAAGCGCGGCCTGCGTCCGATTTAACGCCGCACGCTCCTTAACACGCCGAACGGCTGATTGGGGTGGAATCAGAACATTCCCCCTCCCGCAGGCGGGAGGGGGCTAGGGGGTGGGTTGGCGCGGCATCAGCGTGAATTTTCAACGGCTAAGCTGGAAGCTCGCTGCGCTCGCGCCCACCCCTAACCCCTCCCGCTTGCGGGAGGGGAAGGTCCTGAATTGGCCAATTTCCCGCATTCCGGACCCGTCCATCCCTCCTTGGGCGGTTGCGTCCTCCCGCAGCGGGGCTAAGGCGTTCGCATGCCGCCCCCACCCCCATCCAATCGCCCGCATCGTCCGTTCACCGCCATCGGCCTGCGCCTGGTCGCGGTGATCTGCCTTTCGATCATGTTCGTGACTGTCAGGCTGGCCGACGCGCGCGGCGTCCATGTGGTGGAATCGCTGTTCTACCGCCAGGCCCTGGCGCTGCCGGTGGTATTCGCCTGGATCGCCATGACAAGCGGCATGGGATCGATCCGCACGCGACGCATCGGCGTCCATGCCACCCGCATGATCATCGGCCTGACCGGCATGGTGCTCAACTTCCTGTCCTATATCCTGCTGCTGCCGGCGGAAGCGGTGACCATCGGCTTCACCATGCCGATCTTCGGCACGATCCTGTCCGCCCTCATCCTGCGCGAGGCTACCGGCATCCACCGGTGGAGCGCGGTGCTCATCGGCTTTCTCGGCGTGATCGTGATGGTCCGGCCGGATGCCGGGCACTTCCCCGCCATCGGCGTTGCGGTCGCGCTCGCCGCGGCTTTCGTCACCGCCTGCGTCAGCCTGGTCCTGCGCGAACTGGGCCGCACGGAAAGCGCCGGGGTGATCGTCTTCTGGTTCACCCTCCTCTCCCTGCCGCCGCTGGGCGTGGCGATGCTGTTCCACGGGCAGGCCCATGACGCCATGACATGGGGCCTGCTGCTGCTGATCGGCGTGACCGGCGGCATCGCGCAGATCTGCATGACCGCGGCGCTGCGCTGGGCCCCCGTTTCCGTGGTGCTGCCGATGGACTACAGTTCCATCGTCTGGACGACGCTGCTCGGCTGGGCGATCTGGGGCAACTGGCCGATCGCGACGACGTGGATCGGTGCGGCGCTGATCGTGGGGAGCGGCCTGTACATCGCCTGGCGCGAACATGTCCACGCCAGGCGCACGCCTTCAGCCTAGCAGTTCCGCGTCCAGGCTGATCTCCGCATTCAAGAGCTTGGACACGGGGCAATTGGCCTTCGCCTTGGCGGCCAGTTCCTGAAACCGCGCATCGTCCGCGCCGGGGATGGTCGCCTTCAGGCTCAGCTTGCTCGCCGTGATGGCAAAGCCGCCTTCCTGCTGTTCCAGCGTCACGACGGCATTGGTCTCCATCTTCTCGGCCGTCAGCCCCGCTTCGCCCAAGATCAGCGACAGCGCCATGGTGAAGCAGGAGGCGTGGGCCGCCGCGACCAACTCCTCGGGATTGGTGCCCGGCACCCCTTCGAAGCGCATCGCAAAGCCATAGGGATGCGCATCCAGCGCGCCGCTCTGGGTCGAGATCGCGCCCTTGCCGTCCTTCAGGCCGCCGCTCCATACCGCCGATCCGCTGCGATTGATCTTCATGACCGTCCTCCTGTTCGCATATCATCTCGTCTGCCCCGGGGAACCCGCCCGGCCCCCCTTGGTTCGGTCAGCATAACGCGATTTCTTCGCAGGAGAGTGACGATGTCTGACATGGCGAGGGAAAATCATGGCGACCTGATCGCATCCGACCGGATCGAAGGCACCACCGTCTACAACCGCCAGGGGGAGCGGCTGGGCCACATCTCCAACTTCATGGTCGACAAGCGCAGCGGGCAGGTCCGCTATGCCGTGCTGTCCTTCGGCGGCTTCCTGGGCATCGGCAACGATCATTATCCGCTGCCCTGGTCGATGCTGAGCTACGACACGGACAAGGGCGGCTATGTGGTGGACCTGGCCAGGGACATATTGGACCAGGCGCCCCGCCATCTGCCGGACGAACGACCCGATTATGACGACGCTTACGGCCGCAGCGTCTTTCACTATTATGGGCTGATCTACCCCTGGTAAGGGGCGTTCCGGCGGTTTCGGGCGGCGCAAAGGTGGTAGTCCCCGACCCTTTCCACTATATGAACCTCAGATGAATCGGGTTGCCCAAATTCCGACACATTTTGCCGCTTGACCATTGTCTACCGGATAAATAGAATTATCTCTCCCTCGACAATAGGACGAGGATTTGACCATGGAGCGATTCGGACATTCGGGAGACGCGCGCCAGCCGGTCGTGCTGACCATACCGGGTCTCAACAATAGCGGGCCGGGTCATTGGCAGACGCTGTGGGAAAAGACGCGCGGTGATTGCGAGCGGGTCGACCTGGGAAGCTGGGCCAGCCCCAGCCGCAATAGCTGGGTCACGCGGCTGGACGCCGCGATCCGGGCGGCGGAGGGGCCGATCATCCTGGCCGCGCACAGCCTGGGTTGCCTTGCGGTCGCCTGGTGGGGCGCCTTGCAGAGCCAGGCCTATGGCTGGCCCGTGACCGGCGCGCTGCTGGTGGCGCCGCCCGACTGCGACCGGATGGAAACGCCCGAGACGATCGGCGGCTTCGGCCCCACGCCCCGCGCGCAACTGCCCTTTCCCTCGATCGTCGTGGCGAGCCGCAACGATCCCTATATCTTCTTCGAACGCGCCCACAGCATCGGCAAGAATTGGGGCAGCAGCTTTGTCGATGCGGGCTTTTGCGGCCATATCAATGCGGATTCGGGCCTGGGCGAATGGCGCTTCGGCCAGGCTCTGCTCGAAAAACTGATCGACAATGCGCATGAGCAGGCTTCTGCAATGCGCCAGTTACGGCCCGCCATCCCGCTGGCGCATCAGGAGCGGCGATTGGCGGCGCTGCGGGTCAACGGCTAAATCTATAGTTTTTGTTATCGCATCGTTTTTACGGAAAAACCGGACCCATTTTCCGAACGATGCTTTTGGGGCGCGACAAGAGAAACTTGAGCGCCCCTTATATTTGCTTTTTTGTCTATCAATACAGTTGAGATAAAGAGCGGCTAAGAGGTGTTTATGAGTGAAAACCGATCGATTGAATTCGCCCGCAACGGCCGCAGTGACGGGCAGCGCCACGACATTGCGGTCAGCATCGAAAAGGTGCGCAGCGTGCTGGAGGCGCTTCGTTTCGGATCTGTCACGCTGACCGTGCATGACGCACGCGTCGTGCAGATCGACGTGACGGAAAAGACGCGCCTCACCGCCTGAAACAAGAGCGGGGGGAGCAAGAAGATTCAGGGTTGCTGAACAAGGCCCGCAAAGGGCCGGATAACAGGTGGCAAGGGGTGGGCCACATTTTCCATTCCCAGACCAACGGCTTTGAGCGGATCACCGCAGGGGCCGCGATCAACATTCACCGGACATCCGGAAGGGGAATATACAATGATTGCGCGTTTTCTGTTGCTCGCCGGCGTGGCGAGCGCATCCTTTATTGCGTCCACCGCATCTGCGCAGGACGCGGCTCAACCCGTTGCGGACAGCGCCGAACAAGCCACTGCCCGCGGGGAAGTGATCATCGTCACCGCCCGCCGCCGCGCGGAAACCGCGCAGGAGGTGCCGCTGGCGATCTCCGTGATCCGCGGCGACAGCATAGAGGCGACCGGCAATTTCAACGTCGTGAAGCTCCAGCAACTGGCGCCGACGCTTCAGGTCTACACCACCAACCCGCGCAACACCTCGGTCAACATCCGCGGCCTCGGCGTGCCGTTCGGCCTGACCAGCGACGGCTTCGAGCAGGGCGTCGGCATCTATGTCGATGACGTCTATAACAGCCGCGTCGCCGCCGCGACCTTCGACTTTCTGGACGTCGCCCAGGTCGAAGTGCTGCGCGGTCCGCAGGGCACGCTCTACGGCAAGAACACCACGGCCGGCGCGATCAACATCACGACCAACCAGCCGACCTTCGATTTCGAGGGCCGCGCCGAACTGACCGTCGGCAACCTCAACTACAAGCAGGCGAAGGCCGCTATTTCCGGGCCGCTGTCCGACACGATCGCCGCCCGCATCGCCGTCGCCGCGACCAGCCGCCGGGGGACGATCTACAACGTCACCAGCGACCGCTGGATCAACGAGCAGGACAATCTGGGCATTCGCGGACAACTGCTGTTCAAGCCGACCGACAATTTCAGCCTGACCCTGTCGGGCGACTACAGCAAACAGGACCCGGAATGCTGCGGCACCGTGTTCGTGCGGGTGGGCACGACGCAGCGCCCGATCACGCGCCAATATGATGAGCTGGTCAAGGCGATCAACGCCAATCCGAACCCCGCCTATCCGGGCCGCAACTATGCCGTGCCCAGCCGCAATCCTTATGACCGGCTGACCGATCTCGACAGCAACCTGAACGCTGGCAACAAGATCGGCGGCGTCTCCGCCAGGATAAAGTGGGATGTCGGCCCCGGCACGCTGACCTCCGTCACCGCGTGGCGCTTCTGGGACTGGAAGCCGGAGAATGACCGCGACTTCACCGGCCTGTCGGTCGTTTCGAAATCGCAGAACCCCTCGCAGCAGGACCAGTACAGCCAGGAATTCCGCTATAATTACGAAAGCCAGAAGATCGACTTCGTGGTCGGCCTGTTCGGCTTCAAGCAGCGGATCGACACGCAGGGCACGGAGCAGCAGGGCGCAGACGCCAGCCGCTGGAGCCTGACCGGCGCGAATGCAGGGAATCCAAGCATCCTTCAGGGGCTGACCGCGACCAACACGCAATGGCTCAAGAGCACCAGCGCGGCGCTGTTCGGCCAGCTGAGCTGGAAGGTGACCGACGCCCTGACCATCCAGCCGGGCGCGCGCCTGAACTACGACAAGAAGTCGGGCTTCTACCAGCGCGTGGTCACCACTGGCTCCGGAGCGGTCATCAACAGTTGCGCACCCACCGCGACGCAGGGCAATGCCGTGCTGACGGCGCAGTGCGGCGTCTACCAGCCGCAACTCAGCGCGCCGTCCGACAGCGCCTGGAACTTCACCTACGATTTCAACGTCAACTACAAGATCGCGCAGGACATCCTTGCCTATGCGACCTATGCCAAGAGCTTCAAGACGCTGGGCATCAACCAGAATGGCTTGCCGCTCAATTCGGACAATACGGTGAACTATGCCGTGGGCACGGTGAAGCCGGAACGGGTCAACCATTTCGAAGTCGGCCTGAAGACCCAGTTCTGGGACCGTCGGGCGACCTTCAACCTCACCGCCTTCCGCACGGAGATCGAGAATTTCCAGGCGACGGTGAACGGCGGCCAGTTCGGCACGACGCGCGGCTATCTCGCCAACGCCGACAAGGTACGGTCCCAGGGTATCGAGGCAGATTTCAAGGTCGTCGCCAGCGACCGCTTCACCGCCTATGCCAACGGCGCCTACACCGATGCCAAATATGTGAAGTTCTGCAACGCGCCGCCGCCGCCGGAACTGAGCGGCGGGTCGAGCACCGGGATTGCGGTGACCGGCAGGTGCACCTACACCGGCACACCCGGATCGGCAGCAACGGCCAATCAGGTCAGCCCCCCATTTGTCGACATTTCCGGCGAGCGTCTCCCCGGCGTGTCGAAATGGGCCTTCTCCTACGGCGCGGAATATAACATTCCGGTCACGCTGCTGGACAAGGACGGCCAGCTCTATCTGGGCGTCGACGGCAATTACCGGTCGCACTGGAACTCCAACGCCTCGCCGTCCATCTACACGGAGGTGAAGGGCTATGCCCTGACCAACTTCCGCGCCGGCTTCCGGGGTGAAGGGTTCGACATCTTCGGCTGGGTCCGCAACGCCTTCGACGTGAACTATATCGAAAATCTCCAGGTCGCGCCGGGCAATACCGGCCTGATCGCCGGTCAGCCCGGCGACCCGCAGACCTGGGGCGGTACGATCAAATTCTCGTTCTGACGATGCCCAAGGCCTCTCGATAGGGGCTGGCATCCAACGATGTTCACCCCCTGCGGGGAGCGACACGGCCCTGTCGCTCCCCGCATTTTTCAATGCCGCCCTGAACGGATTGGATACGGCCCCGATTTGCGCCCCGCGCCCCGCTGCGGTAGAGCGCATCCCATGTCCACGACCTTCACGCTCGACACGTCGACCAGCCGCGCCAACCCCACCCCCGCGCCGATGAAGCGCCTGACGGTGCCCGCCATCCAGCGCCGCAAGTTCGAGGGGAAGACGGAACAGCCGCTGGTGATGCTGACCGCCTATACCGCGCGGCAGGCGCAACTGCTCGATCCGCATTGCGACATGCTGCTGGTCGGCGATTCGCTGGGCCAGGTGATCTACGGCCTCCCCTCCACCCTGCCGGTCACGCTCGACATGATGATCGCCCATGGCGCCGCCGTGGTGCGCGGCAGCTATCACAGCGTCGTCCTCGTCGACATGCCCTTCGGCAGTTACGAAGCCTCTCCCCAACAGGCCTTCGCCAGCGCCAGCCGCGTCATGGCCGAAACCGGCTGCGCGGGCGTGAAGCTGGAGGGCGGCGTCGCCATGGCCGAAACCATCGGCTTCTTGAGCCAGCGCGGCATTCCGGTGATGGCCCATATCGGCCTCACCCCGCAGGCGGTGAACGCGCTGGGCGGCTATGGCGCGCGCGGCAAGAGCCAGGAGGAACATGCGAAGATCATCTCCGACGCCCGCGCCGTCGCGCAGGCGGGCGCCTTCGCCATGGTGCTGGAGGGGGTGATGGAGGACATCGCCGTCACCGTCACCGACAGCGTCGACGTGCCGGTGATCGGCATCGGCGCGTCGGCCCATTGCGACGGGCAGGTGCTGGTGGCGGAGGACATGCTGGGCATGTTCGAACGGGTGCCCCGTTTCGTGAAGCGTTATGAAAATATCGCGGAAACCATCGGCAATGCCGCCGCCCGCTATGCGCAAGATGTCCGGAACCGGCACTTTCCGACCGAAGATCAGGTCTATCGGCCCAAAAAGTGATTTGCGTGAGCCAAGAGCCCCGCTAATGATCGCGCCTTCCGCGTGCCGTAACTGACGAATTTCTGGAGACCCAAGTGGCCCTGACGCCGCAAAACAGCGAAGCCTTCATGCGTGAGGTCGACGAAGCCGTCCGGCAGGACCAGTTGCTGACCTTCTGGCAGCGCTTCGGCCGCTGGATCGTGGCGGCGGTGGTCATCGGCCTCGCGGCCTTCGCCGGCTGGCTCTATTGGCAGCATTATACGAAGACGCAGTCGCAGGCCGTGTCGGAAGAAATGGACAAGGTGATCGCCACGGCGGTCGGCGGCGGCACGCCCGATGCGAAGGAACTGGACAAGCTCACCCAGGCGAGCCAGCCCGGCTTCCGCGCCTCCGCCCTGCTGGTGAAGGCCGGCACCGCCGCGCGCAAGGGCGACAGCAAGGCCGCCATCGCCGCCTATAAGGCGATGGCGGATGACGGTTCGCTCGACCGCCCCTATCGCGACCTGGCGCTGATCCGCCAGACCACGCTGGAATATGAAAGCCTCGCTCCGCAGCAGGTGGTCGACCGGCTGAAACCCCTGGCCGTCGAGGGCGCGCCCTGGTTCGGCAGCGCCGGGGAACTGGTCGCCATCGCCTATATGAAGATGCGCAAGCCCGATCTTGCCGGGCCGCTGTTCGCCGCCATGGCGAAGGACAGGAACGTGCCCCAGTCGATCCGTTCACGCGCGCGACAGATGGCAGGCTTATTGGGTGTGGATGCAGTCGAAACGCCGGTCGCGGCGGGACAGGAATGATTGGGCGCATGGGAATGCACAGCATGACGAAATTTTCGGGCGCCGGCCGCGCGCTGACCGTGGCCATGATGATCGCCCTGCTGGCGGGTTGCGGCATCGTGGGCGGCAAAAAGGGCGGCCCCAAGACCCCGGTGGTCGGCAAGCGCACCTCGATCCTCAGCAATGAACAGGGGGTGGAGGTCGACCCGACGCTGGCCGACGTGCCCGTGACCCTGCCCGAACCCTATGTGAACGACCAATGGTCGCAGCCGGGCGGCAGCCCCGCCAAGACCATGGGCAATCTGGCGCTGGGCGCTTCGCCGTCGCAGGCCTGGACCGCCTCCATTTCGGGCAGCACGCCGCAGGCCCGCCTCGCCTCCGCTCCGGTGGTGGTCGGCGGCAAGCTCTATGTCATCGACGCAGAGGCGCGGGTGATTGCGTTCGACGCGGCGAGCGGTGCGAAGCTGTGGCAGACGCCCCTGCCCGCCGAAGGCAGCGGCCGGGCCCTGTTCGGCGGCGGCGTGAGCGTGATCGACGGCAAGCTCTATGCCAGCACCGGCGTGGGCGATGTCGCCGCGATGGATGCGAACAGCGGCGCGATCCTGTGGAAGAAGCGCCCCGGCGGCCCGCTGCGCGGCGCGCCGACGCTCGCCAATGGCCATGTCTATGTGATGGGGCAGGACAATCAGATCTTCGCCCTCAACCAGAGCGACGGCGAGGTGCAGTGGACCGACAGCGGCACGCTGCAAGTCACCGGCATTTTCGGCGTGGCCGCCCCCGCCGCCGCGCAGGGCACGGTGATCGCGGGCTACAGTTCGGGCGAGCTGACCGCCTATCGCTATGAAAATGGCCGGACGCTGTGGGGCGACGCGCTCTCGCGCACCAGCATCTCGACCGCCGTGGCGTCGCTGACCGACATCGACGCCGATCCGGTGATCGACCGCGGCCGCGTCTTCGCCATCGGCCAGGGCGGTCGCATGGCGAGCTATGAACTGGTGAGCGGCCAGCGTCTGTGGGAAATCAACATCGCCGGCATTTCGACCCCTTCGGTCGTGGGCGAATGGGTGTTCGCCGTCACCAGCGACGCCAAGCTGCTCTGCGTCGCCCGCGCCACGGGCAAGATCCGCTGGATCAGCCAGCTCCGCCGCTGGCAGAAGGAAAAGAAGAAGGACAAGGCGATCCGCTGGACCGGCCCGGTGCTGGCGGGCGGGCGGCTGGTGCTGGTGTCGACCCATGGCGACCTCAACTATGTCGATCCGACGACCGGCAAGATCCAGGCGGAAATCGATCTCGACCGGTCGATGTCGCTGTCGCCGATCGTCGCGAACAACACGCTTTATATCCTGGCCGATGACGGAAAGCTGACGGCATTCCGCTGACGCCACCGGCGATTTCAGGTAAACGTGCTCCTGCGAAGGCAGGAGCCCAGTCCAAATGGTGGAACTGGGCTCCTGCCTTCGCAGGAGCACCCATTTTTTAAAGGATACGGGCCTCTCATGCTGCCCACCGTTGCCATTGTCGGACGCCCCAATGTGGGCAAGTCCACCCTTTTCAACCGGCTCGTCGGCAAGAAGCTGGCGCTGGTCGACGACCAGCCCGGCGTGACCCGCGACCGGCGGGAGGGGCAGGCGAATCTGCTCGGCGTCGATTTCACCATCATCGACACCGCCGGTTATGAGGATGAGGACCCGCAGACCCTGCCCGGCCGCATGCGCATGCAGACGCAGGCGGCGGTCGAAAATGCCGATGTCGCGCTGTTCGTCGTGGACGCTCGCGCGGGCATCACCCCGCTGGACGAGGAAATCGCCCGCTGGCTGCGCGAGGGCGACGCCCCGGTCGTGCTGATGGCCAACAAGGCCGAGGGCAGGGCCGGCGACGATGGCGTGATGGAGGCGTTCAGCCTGGGCCTGGGCGACCCCGTCCCCTTCTCCGCCGAACATGGCCAGGGCCTGGCCGACCTGTTCCAGGCGCTGCTCCCCTATATCGACCGTGAGGAGGAGGAAGAGGAGGCCGAACCCGAAGAGGCCGACCTCGAATCCGCGCCGCTGAAGCTCGCCATCGTCGGCCGCCCCAATGCAGGCAAGTCGACCCTCATCAACCGGCTGCTGGGCGAAAACCGCCTGCTGACCGGCCCCGAAGCGGGCATCACCCGCGACTCCATCGCCGTCGACTGGAGCTGGACCAGCCCCGACGGCGAAGAACGCCCCGTCCGCCTGATCGACACGGCAGGCATGCGCAAGCGCGCGAAGGTGCAGGACAAGCTGGAAAAGCTGGCGGTTTCGGACGGCCTGAACGCTGTGAACTTTGCCGAAGTCGTCGTGCTGCTGCTCGATTCCACCCGCGGGCTGGAGGCGCAGGACCTGCGCATCGCGGACAAGGTGATCGAGGAAGGCCGCGCCCTCGTCGTCGCGCTCAACAAATGGGACACGGTGGAGCATGGCTCGGCGCTCTATCAGGGCATCAAGCAGGCGCTGTCCGACGGCCTCGCGCAGATACGCGGCGTGCCGATCATGACCGTCTCCGCCGCCACCGGGAAGGGGCTGGACGACCTCATCCGCGTCGCCTTCGAAACCCGCACCGCCTGGTCGCAGCGCGTGTCGACCGGCATCCTCAACCGCTGGTTCGAACGCGCGCTGGAGGCCAATCCGCCCCCCGCCCCCGGCGGCAAGCGGATCAAGCTGCGCTACATCACCCAGAACAAGACCCGCCCGCCGACCTTCGTGCTGTTCGGCACGCGGCTGGACGAGCTGCCGGAAAGCTATCGCCGCTATCTGGTGAACGGCATCCGCAAGGAATTGGGCTTCGGCGCGGTGCCGGTGCGGTTGACGCTGCGCAGCGCCAAAAACCCCTATGCCAGCAAGTGAAGCGGTTCATATCGACGCCAGGGGGATGAAATGCCCCTGGCCCGCGCTGCGCGTGGCGCGGGCGATGCGGTCCGCCGATGCGGTGACGATCGAGGCGGATGATCCGATTGCGCCAGTGGAACTGGAGGCCTTGGCCCGGCAGCAGGGTTGGACCTTCATTGCCGAGAGGCCGCATCTCTTTGCTCTCGCTCGATCGCTCTAACGATCCTCCTCCCACCGTCATGCTGAACTTGTTTCAGCATCCATCGTGCCTCTTGAACTGGACCTGGAGGAGAAATGGATGCTGAACCAAGTTCAGCATGACGATGGGGTGATATGGCGCCTTCTCCCCTCGCGCCGCAACTTAACCCCCTATTTACGCTCCTCTTCTATATTCCCCCGGCAGAACAGGGAGTGTCAGGGTGTCATATCAAGAGGCCGAACTGGTCAACTGGACCGATTTTGCCAAGTCCCGTTCGGAGCTGGGCACTGCCTTCCTCCGGATTCTGGGCTATTTCCGCGAGGACGGCGCAAAGGCGATCAGCGCGATCGAGGAAGCCTTCCGCGCCCGCAACGCCGCTGCGCTGGTCACCCCGGCCCACACGCTGAAGGGCGAGTCGGCCCAGTTCGGCGCCTATCGGCTGAGCGGCATGGCCGAGAAGATCGAGATGGTCGCCCGCCGCTGCGTCGAAAGCCGGGAAGGGCCGGACGAACTGATCGAGGACGTGGTCGCGCTTCGCCCCTGCTTCACCGAGACGATGGCCCTGCTCGACCGCGACGCCAATCCGCTGGTCGCCCGCAGGCCGCAGGGCTTCGGCCGCCGCGTCGACAATCCGGTTCAGGGATTCGGCCGCGCCGCCAGTTAAATGCGCGCCAGGGATTTGTGGGCATAAAGCGCGCCGCTCCCGCGCAGGCAGGAGCACGCAAATCTCTCCGAAGACGTCCGCTTCCTATACCTCCGAATTAGTATTGAAATAAAACCGGTCATCCCCCCATATGCGGGTCATGACCCGTTTCTCCGTTCTGGACCTTGTCCCCGTCAACGAAGGCAGTAGCGCCAGTGAGGCGCTTGGCCGCGCCGCCGCCTTTGCCGCCCATGCCGAAAGCCTTGGCTTCCACCGCTATTGGGTGGCGGAACATCATGGCATGCCCGGGATCGCCTCGGCGGCGACCGCCGTGGTCCTGGCGCATATCGGACAGGCCACCAGCCGCATCCGCATCGGCGCGGGCGGCATCATGTTGCCCAATCATGCGCCGCTGCTGATCGCGGAGCAGTTCGGCACGCTCGCGGCGCTCTTTCCCGGCCGCGTCGACCTGGGTCTTGGCCGCGCTCCCGGCTCCGACCAGCGCGTGGCGCAGGCGATGCGGCGGACGCTGACGGGCGGCCCGGACGAATTCCCTCGCGACGTGATGGAGTTGCAGGCCTATTTCGCGGGCGACAGCCGCCTCGGCTTCCAGGCGACCCCCGGCGCGGGCGAGGATGTGCCGCTCTGGATCCTCGGCTCCAGCCTCTATGGCGCGCAACTGGCCGCCGCACTGGGCCTTCCCTATGCCTTCGCCTCCCATTTCGCGCCGGGCGCGCTGGATGAGGCCATCGCCATCTACCGCCGTGATTTCCGTCCGTCGGCGCAGCTCGCATATCCCTATGTGATGGCGGGCTACAATGTCTTCGCCGCCGACACGGTGGAGGAGGCGCGGCTCATCGCCACCTCCATGCAGCAGGCCTTCGTGCGGCTGCGCACCGGGCAGCCGGGCAAGCTGCAACCGCCCGTGCCCGGCTATTATGAAAGCCTGCCGCCGCAGGCGCAGGCGATGCTGGCCGATGTGCTGAGCGCGTCGAGCATCGGCACCCAGGCCGATGTTGAGCGCGACCTGGCCGCCTTCATCCGCCGCACGCAGGTGGACGAGATCATCATCGGCGGCCAGATCCACGATTTCGAGGCGCGCAAGCGCAGTCTGGAAATCGCCATGGCGGCAGGCCAGGCGGTGGCCGGCCGAATGGCGTCAGACAGCCATCAGGCGGCCCCCGCTCAATAGCTTCGCAAGCCCCGGCGCGGCGCGGCTGAGCAGCGATCCCAGCAACACCACGGCGACCAGCACCAGCAGCGGCTGCACCAGCAGATAGGCGGGATAGAAGGGTGAGCCCAGCTTGCCGAACACGACCCCCAGCACCGGGCCGCCCAGCCAGATCAGGATGAGGTGGGAGCAGAAGAGGAAGAAGGCGAAAGGCTCGATCCGCAACAACATGCCCCGCGCCGCGCTGGCCGCCAACGACCAGGCCAGCCGCCAGAAGAACAACGCCGCCGCGACCCGCACCGCCATGTCCAGCACCGCCGTGCCGACGCCCGGCGGCAAGGCGCCCGGATGCAGGGAAATATAGAGCTGCGCGGTCATCAGCAGCGCAAAGGGCGGCGCCGCGACCATCCAGGGCAGCGCCGCCACGCGATCGGCCAGCCCCTCGCGCCGGGCGACGATGCCCATGATGAAGAAGAACAGGATCGATGCGCGCATCAGCACCGGCGGCCCCCAGCCCATGATCTGGCACAGCGCCGCCATCGCGGCGACCGCTCCCAGCGCCCAGCCCGGCAGGCGGACGAACAGGGGCGCGGCGAGCATGCACAGGAACAGGTCGCGCAGGAACGGCATCTGCACGTTGATGTCCGGATTGCGGCTGACGATGAATAGCTCCTCGAACATCCAGCCGGTGGACGAGGGCACGGGCGCGGACAGGCCCAGCATCCAGGCCGCACCCGAAACGAACAGGATCGCCAGCGCATTCCACAGGATCATCGGCAACAGGATCGTCCGCGCCTTCCGCCCGACATGGCGCAACCAGTCGTGGGTCCGCGACGACCCCTCGACCAGCCAGCCGGAAATCAGGCCCAGCAACGGCACGGCGCTGCGCCCGAAAACCTCCATCAGGCCCCAGCGCAAACTGTCCTGCGACGTGCCCCTCAGGCTTTCCAGATCATGGCCGTTCAGGCCCGTCCACGCATGGACATAGACCACGCCCAGAATGCAGATCACCCGCGCGATGGAGATCGCGTCGGAGCGCCGCGCCGCATCCGTCGTCAGCACCCGCGACACAGGATTTTCCCGATTTTCGGCCAATGTTTCAACAGCCAAGCCTGACACGCATTTCCTCTGACCATCGCGGCGCCGGGCGTGGCCGCACCATTAACATGGGTGAGCGATAAGCAGATTCTTTACCAGTCGCCGGTTAAATCGATCCGACGTGCCGGAATCCCGTCCGGTCGAAGGAAAACAGGTTCATGACCCAGATGCACGGTGCAGACCATTTCGCCGGCGCGCAGCCGCATGTCTTTCAGGCTCCGGTCGATGCCATGGGAATGGTTTTCCAGATTTCCGGGTCCAGTTCGCAATTGATCATCGACGCCTCGCGCATTGCCGCGCTGTCGCATGATCCCGATCCTTCGCTTGCCATGGCGGGGCAGGTCGGCAGCCAGGTGAAGATGCGCGTCGGCCAAGTCTGGCTGATCGCCAGCGTCCGCGCCATGACCATGGACCGGCAGGACAGCAACAGCATCATCGTCGACATCGACTTTCTGGGCGAAGGCGATGAGGAAAAGCTGACGGGGCGCATCTACCGCTTCCGCCGGGGCGTGACCCGTTACCCGACACCGGGGACGGAGGTCTATCCGGTATCGAGCGCGGACATGCAGCAGATCTATTCGGCCGACGACCGCCCCCATGTGCAGATCGGCACCGTCTATCCCACGTCCGACACCCGCGCCGCGCTTTATGTCGATTCGATGCTGGGCAAGCATTTCGCGCTGCTGGGTTCGACCGGCACCGGCAAGTCGACCAGCGCCGCTCTCATCCTGCACCGCATCTGCGACCTGTCGCCGCAGGGGCATATCGTGATGATCGATCCCCATGGCGAATATGGCGCCGCCTTCCAGCAGAATGGCGCCGTCTATGACGTCAACAACCTCGCCCTCCCCTATTGGCTGATGAATTTCGAGGAGCATTGCGAGGTGTTCGTCACCTCCGAAGGGTCGGAGCGGACGGTGGACTGCGACATCCTCGCCAAATGCCTGCTGGCCGCGCGGTCCAAGAACCGGCTGGCGGAGAGCATCGGCCGGCTGACCGTCGATTCGCCCGTCCCCTATCTGCTGTCCGACCTCACCAACATCCTTCAGAACGAGATGGGGAAGCTGGACAAGGGCACCGGATCGCTGCCCTATATGCGGCTCAAGACCAAGATCGACGAGATCAAGAGCGATCCGCGCTACAGCTTCATGTTCTCCGGCATGCTGGTCGCGGATTCGATGCAGGAATTCCTCGCCAAGATCTTCCGCCTGCCCTCCGGCGGCAAGCCGATCTCGATCATCGACGTGTCGTCCATGCCGTCCGACATCACGTCCGTCGTGGTGTCGGTGCTGTCGCGGCTGGTGTTCGACTATGCCCTCTGGGCGCGGGACGAGCCGCAGCGCCCGATCCTGCTCGTCTGCGAGGAAGCGCATCGCTACATCCCCAGCAGCACGACCGGCGGCGGTCAGGCCGTTCGCCGCATCCTGGAACGGATCGCCAAGGAAGGCCGCAAATATGGCGTGTCGCTGGGCCTCATCACCCAACGCCCGTCCGATCTGGCCGAAGGCGTGCTGTCGCAATGCGGCACGATCATCTCGATGCGCCTCAACAACGACCGCGACCAGGCCTTCGTGAAGGCCGCCATGCCCGAAGGCGCGCGCGGGTTCCTCGATTCCATCCCCGCCCTGCGCAACCGGGAGGCGATCATCTGCGGCGAAGGCGTCGCCGTGCCGATCCGCGTCGCGCTCGACAATCTGGAGGAGGAGCGGCGTCCCGCCTCGGGCGATCCGAGCTTCACGGAACTCTGGCGCCAGTCCGGCGGCGAAGCGGACATCCTCGACCGCACCATCACGCGCTGGCGCAGCCAGGGCCGGTAAGCGATTATCCCGCCGGGACGATCCGTCCGGCGGGCTCGCTCTCCGCATTGATGCTTTCGCGGCACTCCTCCTCGTCCACTGGGACGAGCAGCTTCGCCTTGCGCCAGCCGCCCTGCAGGTAAACCAGCCCCGCCAGCAGGAAGGACGACGCCGAACCGACGGGAAAGCTCAGCCACAGCGCGTCCGCCCCCAGATGCGGATAGCCCAGATGGTAGAAGCCCAGCCGCACCGCGAAGAGGGTGAAGATCAGGATCAGCAGCGGCCGCACCACCACGCCATTGGCCCGCATCACGCCGAACAGGATCATCGTGCCGCCGAACAGCACGAAGCTCCAGCTCGCCAGAAGCTGCATGTGCCAGGCGGCGGCGATGGCGGCATCGTTCCGTCCCAGGAACAAGGCCAGCAGCGGCGCGTGGAACAGCAGGATCACCGCCACCATCGTGCCGGTGATCAGCAGCAGATAACCCATGCCATAGCCGGTGATCCGGCTGATCCGGTCCCATCGCCCGGCGCCGATATTCTGCGCCGCCATGGCGCTGACCGCCGCGCCCATCGCCATGGCCGGCATCTGGAGATAGGTCCAGATCTGCTGCGCCGCGCCATAGGCCGCGGTGACCAGAAAACCCTCCCGGTTGACGAGGCCGATCATCACCAGCCCGGATGCGGACATGACGATCATCTGCAATCCCATCGGCAGCCCCTTGCCGAACAGGACGCGCATCTGGTCCGGCGCGGGGCGGAGATAAGCCAGTTCCCGCCCGCGTAGGCGCAACGGCAGATCCTTCGCATAGGTGTAGAGGACAAGGCCGATCAGGCTGACCACGCCCGCCGCCGCCGTTGCCGCGGCCGACCCGCCTATGCCCATGGCCGGGATCGGCCCCAATCCCAGGATCAGCACCGGGTTGAGCACAAGGTCGACGCCCACGCTCACGAACATGAAGATCAGCGGCGTTCGCGCATCCCCCGTACCGCGCAGGCCCATCATCATCATGACGCTCAGCAGGGAGGCGGGCATGGCAACGAAGATCACCCGCAAATAGACGAGCGCCAGGTCGAACGCCTCCGCCGGGGTCGCCAGCAGCCGCAGCAAAGCGGGCGCGCCGATCCATCCGGCGGTCGCAACGACCAGGCCCAGCAGGGTGCAGAAGCCGACGGCAGAACCGAAGGCGCGGCGCGCCGCGTCCAGATCGCCCCGTCCCACCGCCTGCGCGATCATCACCGTCGACGCCATGCCGAAGCCGAAGACGATGGAGAACATCAGGAACATGGTGATGTTGGCGTTGGCGGTCGCCGCCAGCGCCTGCGCGCCCAGGAAACGGCCGACCCAGATGGCGTTGATCGATCCATTCAGCGACTGGAGGATGTTGGACGCCAGTGTCGGGACGGCGAACAGCAGCAGGGCCGATGCGATCGGTCCCTGCGTCAGGTCCCTGGCCCGATGTTCCCCTGCAACCATGATCCCTCCTGCCCCCTTGCGGATGGGGACCGTAGGGACGCCGCATCCTTCCGGCGCGCCCCTTCCGGTCCTTTTGCCGGCGCACCCTGCCCGATGCGCCGGCCGTTCAGGCGAGCCGTTCCAGCGCCGCCTTCAATCTTTCCGCCTCGGCCGCCTTTTCGCCATGGTCCTCCCGCGCCTTGGCGACGGCCTCCGGCTTGGCCTTCTCAACGAAGCTGGGATTGGAAAGACGCGCGGACAGCGAATCCCGTTCCTTCTCCGCCGCCGCCAGCGCCTTGGCGAGCCGCGCCTTTTCGGCGGCGATGTCGATCACGCCCTCCAGCGGCAGGATGAAGGTCGCCTCGTCCACCACGATCTGCGCCGCGCCGCCCGTGACGCTGTCGCCGAAGGACAGGCTTTCCACCCGGCCCAGGCGCGCCAATGCGGCCCCCTGGCGGTCGATGCGGCGGCGGGTTTCCTCCGACGCATCATGCACGACGACGCCCAGCTTCGCGCCCGGCGGCACGTTGAGTTCGGTGCGCGCCGTCCGCATCGCGCCGATCAGGCGGATCAGCCAGTCGATCTCCGCCTGCGCCTCGCCGTCGACGGCATAGAGCGCCTGCGGCCAGCGCGCGACGATCAGTTCGCCTTCCCGCGTTCCGGTCAGATTCCATAACTCTTCGGTAATGAAGGGCATGAAGGGATGCAGCATCACCAATATCTGGTCGAACGCCCAGCCGGCCACCGCCCTTGTTTCTTCATCCATGGAGCCTTTGGTCAGCTCGATATACCAGTCGCAAAACTGGTCCCATATGAAGTGGTAGATGGCGTTGGCCGCAGCATCGAAGCGCAGTTCGGCCATGGCGGTGTCGATCGCCTGCACGGTCGCCACCGTTTCCGCGACGATCCAGCGATTGACCGGCGCCTCCGCATGGGGCGCCTCATGGCTGGTCGAGGCCGTGACGCCGTTCGATTGCAGGAAACGGGCCGCGTTCCACAGCTTGGTCGCGAAGTTGCGATAGCCCTCGACGCGCTTCTCATCCATCTTCACGTCGCGGCCCTGGCTTTCCATCGCCGCCATGAAGAAGCGCAGCGCATCCGCGCCGAACCGGTCGATCAGACCCAGCGGATCGACCACATTGCCCTTGGACTTGGACATTTTCTGTCCGTCCGCGGCGCGCACCAGTCCGTGGAGGTAGAGCTTGCGCCACGGCACCTTCTCTCGCGGATCGCTCCGCTCCGGACCCATGAACTCCATCCCCATCATCGCCATGCGCGCATCCCAGAAGAACAGGATGTCGAAGCCGGAGATCAGCAGGTCGTTGGGATAGTGGCGCTTGAGCGTCTCCGTCTCTTCCGGCCATCCCAGCGTGCCGAAGGGCCAAAGCGCGGAGGAGAACCAGGTGTCCAGCACATCGGGGTCGCGGGTCAGCCTTTTATTGCCGGCAAGAGCCTGCGCTTCCTCTTCGCTTTCCGCGACATAGGGATTGCCGTCCTCGTCATACCAGGCGGGAATCCGATGCCCCCACCAGAGCTGGCGCGACACGCACCAGGGCTGGATGTTCTCCATCCAGTTGAAGAAGGTCTTTTCCCAAGTCTTCGGCACGATCTCGATCCGCCCGTCGCGCACCGCCTGCATCGGCGCGACGGCGAGCTTCTGCGCATCGACATACCATTGGTCGGTCAGCCAGGGCTCGATCACGACGCCGGACCGGTCGCCAAAGGGCGTCTGGATGGTGCGTGGCTCGGCGTCGGTGACGACCTCCTCACCCTCCTTGTTCCTGGTGACATGCGGAACCAGCAGGCCAAGCGCCTTCATCTCCGCCACCACCAGTTCCCGCGCCCCGTCCACGCCGTCGTTGCGGAAGCGGTGCAGGCCCAGGAACCGTTCCGGGATCAGCCCGTCGGCGGTCTGGACGACATTGGCGTCGGCATCGAACATGTTGAGCATTTCGGCCGGCCTGAAACCCGCCCGCTTGCCCACTTCGAAATCGTTGAAATCATGTCCGGGCGTGATCTTGACCGCACCCGATCCCAGTTCCGGATCGGCATGCTCGTCAGCGACGATCTTGAAGCGGCGGCCAGTGATCGGCTGGAGGATGTCCTTGCCGATCACATCCCTGTAGCGCGGGTCTTCGGGATGAACGGCGACCGCCATGTCGGCCAGCATCGTTTCCGGCCGCGTGGTCGCCACGACGATATGGTCCGCGCCATTGGCAAGGCGAACGCCATCGGCCAGCGGATAGCGGAAATGCCAGAAGCCGCCCTTCACCTCCTGCGTCTCGACCTCCAGATCGGAAATGGCCGAGCGGAAGCGCGGGTCCCAGTTCACCAGCCTCTTGTCGCGATAGAGCAGCCCACGGCGGTGCAGTTCCACGAACACCTTGATGACGGCCTTGGAAAAACCCTCATCCATGGTGAAGCGCTCATTCGCCCAGTCCATGGAGCATCCCAGGCGGCGAAGCTGGCGCGTGATCGCGCCGCCGCTCTCCGCCTTCCACTCCCACACCTTCTCGATGAACTGCTCGCGCGTGTAGTTGGTGCGCTTGTCCTGCCGCGCCTCCATCTGCCGCTCGACCACCATCTGCGTCGCGATGCCGGCATGGTCGGTGCCCACCACCCACAGCGCATCCTTGCCGCGCAACCGTTCGTAGCGGATCGCGATGTCCTGCAACGTGTTGTCGAGCGCATGGCCGATATGCAGGCTGCCCGTCACGTTCGGCGGCGGGTTGACGATGGTGAAGGGCTCTGCGTCGGGCCGTTCCGGGCGGAACAGCCCCTTCTCCTCCCAATGGGCGTACCAGCGGGATTCGATTTCGGCGGGGTCGAAGGTCTTGGGCAGTTCGGTCATAGGCTGGCCTTTACGCAAGGCGGCGGCGGCGTCAACTTTCCGCCGCCTCGGGGGCGACCTTATTTCTTCGTCCACCGGTCCAGCCAGCCCAGCGCCTCGTCATACCATTGCAGCGAGTTGCGCGGCTTCAGCACCCAGTGATTCTCGTCCGGAAACACCAGCAGCTTCGAAGGCACGCCGCGCCGCTGCAACGCGGTGAAGGCCGCCAGCCCCTGCGTATAGGGAATGCGGAAGTCCTTCTCCCCCGTCACCACCAGCATCGGCGTCTTCCACCGGGTCACATGGTTGACGGGGTTCCATTTCTCGAACTCCTGCGGATTTTCATAATAGGGTCCGCCATGTTCCCATTCGTCGAACCATAGCTCCTCCGTCTCATAGGCCATGGCGCGGGCGTCGAATACGCCGTCATGCTGAACCAGGCATTTGAACCCGTCGGGCCAGTTGCCTGCGATCCAGTTCATCATATAGCCGCCATAGCTGGCGCCGAGCGCGCAGCCATTGCCCGCATCGACCTGCGCATCCTTGGTCGCGGCGGCGGCCAGACCCAGCTTCAGGTCCTCCAGCGGCTTCCCGCCCCAATCCCTGTTGATGCTGTCGGTAAAGGCCTGCCCATAGCCGGTCGAGCCGTGGAAATCGACGATCACCGCCGCATAGCCATGGGCGGCGAACGCCTTGGGATTCCAGCGATAGGACCAGCTATCGTTGAAACTGCCCTGCGGCCCGCCATGGACCAGCAGAGCCACCGGCAGCTTGCCCGCCCCCTCTTTCGGCTTCACGATCTGGCCCCAGACGGTGTCGCCATCGGCGCCCCTGAAGCTGAAGCGCTGCACCGACACGTCGTCGATCCCGGCCAGCTTGTCCGCATTCACGCTGGTCAGCCGCACGGCCCTGCCCTTGCCGCCGGGCATCTTCCAGAAATCGGCGGGCGCCTGGATGCTGTCGAGCGAATAGACGAAGCCGCCTTTGGGCAAGGGCAGGACGCTGCCCACATGCCCGGTCCGGGTCAGCCGCGCGACCCTGCCCGACGCAGCGTCCACCCTGAACACCGGATGATCCAGCACATCGTCCGCCGTGACCAGAAGGCCCTTCCCGTCCGCCGCCCAGGCGATGGACGCGACCGACCGGTCCCACGCCTCGGTCAGCGCCCTCGTCTCCCCGGTCGCGATGCTGCGCAGCATCAGCACCTGCCGGTCGCTCTCATAACCGGGCCGCTTCATCGCTGCATAGGCCAGCCATTTCCCGTCCGGAGAGACAGCGGGCATGCTGTCCATCGCATCATTGCCGTCGGTCAGGTTGACGGGCGCCGCGCTGCCGTCGGCGGGAACCGCGAAAATGTCGAGATTGGTCGAAAGGGATTCGATCCGCCCGGCCTCTCGCAGCGCGAAGAACAGGGTCTTGCCGTCCGCGCTCCACGCAATCTCCTCGGCGCCGCCAAAGGGCTTGGACGGGCTGTCCCCGACCAGCGCCCCCATGACCGACACCGCCTTGCCGCCGCCAAGCGGCATCACGAATATCCGGGAACGCTGGCCGTCCGCCCACATGTCCCAATGGCGTACGAACAGTTGGTCATAGACCCGGCCCGTGCCCGCGCCGGGCGGCGGGGCCGCCTTCACATCGTCCAATGTCTTCGCGCCTACGGGCCGGTCCGCCCACAGCGCGACCCGATCGCCCGCCGGACTCAGCAGGAAACCGGAAATCCCGCCGGGCGCCTGCGTCACCTGCTCGCTTTTGCCGCCGGTCAGGGCAACCCGCCAAAGCTGGTCGTCGCCGCTCTGGTTGGAGAGATAATAGAGCGATTTCCCGTCCGCCGAAAAGGCAGGCGCGCTTTCATTCTTATCCGCGACGGAGGCGATCATGCGGGGCGCCGCGCCCGCCTGACTCAGGTCCAGCAGGTACAGGTCCGTCCGCCCCCTGTTTCCCGCAAGATCGGTCACGCGCAACTGATAGGCCAGCCATTGCCCGTCCGGCGAAACCGCCGGCGCCGACACGCGGCGGAGGCCGACCATGTCGCTGGGCGTGAATGGCCGGGCAGAGGCCGGCGCGACGGCCAACGCCGATTGGGCCAGGGCCAGAGCGCCAAGTCCCGCCTGCAGAAGATATTTCATGGATGAACACCCTTGGATCGGATCGCGCCGCTCTCGTGCGGGCGGCGTCGACAGCTATGGACAAGGGTGTAGGCAGCGTCCCGCCATGGCGCAAGGATCAACCACCGGAGCGTAACAAAAGAACAAAGATCGTCGGATCATGATGCGTAAGGCACGCACCGCGCCCAGGACGGGCAACCGTTCGCCGCAAATAGGCGAATCAGCGCACGCTGCCGGCTCAACGGCCGGTGATGCGGGCGATTTCCTTGGCCACCATATCCTCGACCATCTGCGGCAACCGCGCGTCCAGCCATTCCTTCAGCATCGGCTTCAGCATCGAACGCACCAGCCCGTCCAGCGTATTGTCCTCGCCTTCCTTGGGCGTTACCAGCATGGAGGACAAGGCGGACAGCGAATGCCGGGCCGCCACTTCGCTCTCGACGGACAGGATGGACGCATCCTCCTGCTCGGCAACGGGCCGGGGGGTGCGGGACGTTCGGTGGGCGGGCATGGGTTCCTCCACAGCAACCTCGTCGGTCAGTTCCAGCACTTCGTCGCTGGCAGGGTCGGACATCGCCTCCGCGACCGGCACGGGCCTGACCTTCTGCGCGGCCTCGCCGCGCACGCGGCGCGGCAGGGTCTGCACCGCTTCCTCGCCCTCTTCAGCGATGATCCGCTTGATGGACGACAGGATGTCCTCCATCGAGGGTTCCTTGCTCATGTCGCCCATGGTCAACCCCTGTTCCAGTCCCCGTTAACGCCATAGCACCAAAGGAACGCCTTCGGGGTTAAAATTGCGTTAAGGCTGCGCCAAACCGGGGTCCACATTGGCGTTTTGCGCCGGGGAGTCAACGGTCCGCGTCGATTGGACCTTCGGTGCCGGGTCGAAATCCCAATCGAACCACTTGCCCTTCACCCGCTCATAATTGACCATCGGATCATAGAGGGTGCCGGTTTCAAGGTTCAGGTCGTCGGCCTCCGCATGGCCCATGGCCGCCAGCAGGCTGAAGCCGGCGACATAGGCATTGCGCCGCGCCGTCACCAGTTGAACCTTGGCGTTCACCGCCTCCTGCTCGGCATTCAAGATGTCCAGGATGGTGCGGCTGCCCACGGAATTCTCCGCCCTCACCCCTTCCAGCGACAGGTTCGCCGCGTCCACCGCCTTCTGGTTCGACTGGATGCTCTCCAGCGAGGCCTGCCAGCTCGCATAGGCGGATCGCGTCTGCGCGATGACGCCGCGCTCGACCTCGATCTCCTGCTCCATGGCCTGCGATTCGAGCGCCTGCCGCTGCCGCACCTGCGCGGCCGGACGCCCGCCCTGGTAGAGCGGAACACTGATCTGCACGCCCGCGGACGCCTGCTTGTTGATCTGCGATCCGTTGGCGCTGTTCACGGCGTTGAGCGAGTCGAGATAATTGGTGTAGCCCGCCTGGGTGAAGGCGGAGAGCGTGGGCGACACCGCCGCCTTCGCCGCCCTCACATCATAGGCCGTCGCTTCCCGGCTCTTGGCCGCGGCCAGGATGTCCGGATTGTCCTTCAGCGCGACCTGCACTGCGGCGTCGGGCGTCGCGGGCAGTCCGGGCAGTTCGGGCGGCGGCTGAAGATCGCCCGGCGCCTCACCCACCAGCGCGATGTAATTTTCCCGGCTGGCGATCAGATTCGCTTCCGCCGTCTGGAGATTGGAGCGGGCGAGCGCCAGCCGCGACTCGGACTGCGCGACATCCGTCCGGGTCACGTCACCCACTTCGAAGCGGTCGCTGGTCGCCTGGAGATTGACCTCCAGCGCCTTCACATTGGCCTGGTTGAGCGCGACCACCGCACTGTCGCGGATCACGTCCATATAGGCGGCCACCACCTGCGAAAAGACGCTCGCCTCGGTCCCGCGCAGATCGGCCTGGCCCGCGGCAACGCGGGTCTTCGCCGCCTTCACGCCGTTACGCACGGCGCCGCCGGAATAGACCGGCACGGTCAATTGCGCGTTCGCATCCACCGTCCGCTGCGGCGAGGTGAAGCTGATCGTCGGCTTGAGAATGCTCTCCGTATAGGTTCCGGTCGCTCCCAGAGAGGGCCGACCCGCCGCCTTCTGCAGCGGCACATTCTCGTCGGTCGCCCGCTGCCCGGCACGCGCGCCCGTCAACGTCGGGTTGGACCGGTAGGCCTTGGCCAACGCCCCCTGCAACGTCTCCGCATGGGCCGCGCCCGCCAGCGTGGAGGACATCGACAGCAACAGGATGAGGGCGGCGCGCCCCGGAAGCTGAACTTTTGCCGTCATGTCCCCCCAACAGGCCCTTTCAGAACACAAATCTTTCCGGCGCCGCGAAGCCCGGAAGCACAACCATTTCGATGTCGGCGAGGCGGGAAAGACCCAGCACGCCCGACACCACCCGGCCGCTGCACAGACGGGTGACGCCGCGCTCGACGATACCCGTCACCACCCGCGCGCCATCGGCAAGCTGCTGAACGAGCGCGGCGGGCACTTCCTCCACCGCGCCGTCGACAAACAGCACGTCATAAGGCGCGCCGGCCGCGGAACCGGCATTCAGGGGGCCACGGACAAGGGTGATGCCGTCGACCGCGATCTGCGGCCCGCCCTCTTCCTCGACGGCGGTGACCTGCGCGCCCAGCGCCGCGAGCAGTGCCGCGCTGTAACCGGTCGCCGCGCCGATCAGCAGCACCTTGTCGCCCTTGAGGATCTGCGCTTCCTTGAGCAGGCGGCCCGTCACCAGCGGCGGATTGAGCGCACGCCCGTTCGCCAGCGGGACCGGCCGGTCGACATAGGCCATCGCCCGCCGCTCGGCCGGCACGAATTCCTCGCGCGCCACATGCGCCATCGCCGCGATCACGCGCTGATCGTCCACATCGCTGGTGCGAAGCTGGCTTTCGACCATGGCGGTCCGCATCGATGAAAAATTCTGCTCGGTCACGACAATTCCTCGACTGGGATAGCTTTTAGAAAAGCTGTATTAGGAAAGCAATACAGCAAAGATATAATCGGACCTCTAAATCAGCGGACAAGCCACGCCAAGCGGCTTTGCGCGCCGTGGCGCCAGAATCTTGCGCCCCAATATAACAGCGCTGCTTGACTTTGCATCAAAAGCCGCACATTTGCGGCCACCCATGCCGAGGCCCGATGGCGGAGTGGTGACGCAGCGGACTGCAAATCCGTATACGCCGGTTCGATTCCGGCTCGGGCCTCCAGACAATTTCCCGTCAGGCGATCAACCGCCATCCCACCACCACCAGCACCGCCGCCAGCAAGGGCTGAAGCACGCGGTCCGACGTGCGCGTCGCCAGCAGAGACCCGATCACGATGCCCGGCAGCGATCCGGCCAGCAGGTTGACCAGCAGCACCGGGTTGACGTTGCCGATCCACAAATGGCCAAGCCCGGCCACCAGGGTCAGCGGCACGGCATGGACGATGTCGGTCGCCACCAGCCGCTGCATCCGCATGCGCAGCGGGTAGAGCGCCAGCAGCAGCGTCGCGCCGATCGCCCCTGCCCCGACCGAAGTCAGCGTCACCATCGCGCCCAGCAACGCCCCCGCCAGCACGGTCAATGCCGGCTGCCAGCGGGTAAAGCGGTCGGCCGTGCCGACCCGGCGGGCCAGCGCCCATTGATGGAACCGCCCGCGCAGCAGGGTCGCGACCGCCGTGCCGATCAGCACCACGCCCAGCGCGCCCGTGATCACGCCGGTCTTGATCTGCCCGAGATGCATCTGCGACAGGATCGCCAGGACGATCAGCGATGCGGGAATGCTGCCGATCATCAGGCGCTTTACCACATCATAGTCCGGCCCGCCCTCCGCGCCGCCCTGATGGTGGTGCACCGCGCCCCCGACTGCCTTGGTGATCGATGCGAACCACAGGTCGGTGCCGACCGCCGTGGTGGGCGCGACGCCGAACAGCAGGATCAGGATCGGCGCCATCAGCGATCCGCCCCCCACGCCGGTCATGCCAACCATCAGGCCGACAAAAAGGCCCGCGATCGCGTGCAACCAATCCATATTCCGCCCCAAACTCATTACGTCGTGAAATCGACCGACGTGTAAGGCCGAAAAACCATGCCAGCCAGCCCCCTTTTGGATTGGAAATTTATCGTCGCCAAAACAAATGCTGTTGAATGCATGAATGGCGCGATCCCCTCGACTTTCCGCGCCCGCCTCGTCTAAAGACCATTGGACAATGCGCCTTCATGGTGCATGGCGTCGCCGGCCCTTTTTCGCCTCCCGGCCACCCAGCGGCATCCTGATATGAGCGGGTGGGAGGGGCAGAGAACCGGCGCCGCATCGAAATTGGCTCTTTCGCGCATTTCCAAACAGGCTCTAAAGACAGGGGCATGATGAAGCTGTTCATTGGCAACAAGGCCTATTCGAGCTGGTCGCTGCGCGGCTGGCTGGCGTGCAAGCTGTCCGGCCTTCCCTTCGAGGAAGTGGTCGTGCCGCTTTATGACGAGGCATGGGAGAAGCGGCGCGAAGGCGACGAATTCGCGCCCTCTTCCGGCAAGGTGCCCATATTGTGGGACGGCGATGACATCGTCGTGTGGGACAGCCTGGCGATCGTCGAATATCTGAACGAAAAGTCGGGCGGCGACAGATTCTGGCCGGCCGATACCGCCGCCCGGGCCATGGCCCGTTCGATGGCGGCGGAAATGCATTCAAGCTTCGCCGCGTTGCGCCGCGAGCACAGCATGAACATCCGCCAGATCTATGCCCCCGTCCCGCCGTCCGAAGCGGTGACTCAGGACATAGCGCGCATCATGCAGCTCTGGGCGCAGGCCCGCGCCCGCCATGGCGGCGAGGGGGAATTCCTGTTCGGAGACTTCAGTGCGGTCGATGTGATGTTCGCGCCGGTCGTGACGCGCTTCATCACCTATCAACTGCCCGTGCCGCGCTTTGCGGAGGCTTATATGCGCGCGGTCATCAACCATCCCTGGATGCAGGAATGGATCGGCGGCGCCCAGGCGGAAGAATGGGTGATCGACAAGTTCGAAACACCGCCGCAATTGGGGTGAGGCCGGTTTTGGCCAATCCAAGACATTCCCCTCCCGCAGGCGGGAGGGGTTAGGGGTGGGTGCGAGCGCAGCGAGCTTCCAGCTTAGCCGTTGAAAATTCACGCTGATGTCGCGCCAGCCCACCCCCTAGCCCCCTCCCGCCT